>JAGWML010000052.1 GCA_028873155.1 Acidobacteriota bacterium | reverse complement strand
GCGGGCGCAGGGATGGGGGCGCAAGGTGCGGCGATGGGATGGAAGCGGTGAGCCGCTATACTTGGCGTGCATTGCGGAAGCGAATCCAATGGGTGTTCTAAAGATTCCAATGACGACAATCAGCCGACGCACATTTCTTGCCACCACCGCTCTCACCGTTGCCGCCACGCGCCTGCGCGCGCAGGCGTCGGACGTCACAAAGGTCACGCTTGCAATTCCGGCGGAAGCAAACGGGCCGCATATGCCGGTCGATTTTGTCGGATTGTCGTATGAGGTGCAGCAGCTCACCGACCCGAGCTTCTTTTCCGCGCAGAATGCGGGGCTCATCCGTGAGTGCAGAACGCTGTCGCCGCATGGGGTGCTGCGCCTGGGCGGCAACACGAGCGAGTTTGGCTACTGGAAGCCTACGCGCGAGTCGCAGGAGCCAGAGCATCCGCAGACACGGGAGGTGGTGGGCGAACCAAAGCCGCAGTATTACGCGGTGACGGCTGAGGCTGTGCGAAACCTGGCGGAGTTTCTGAAGGCGACGGGTTGGACTTGCCTGTATGGGATTGGCATGGGCACCAACACGCCCGAGCGCGCAGCGGCTGAGGCTGAGTTTGTGGCGAAGACGCTGGGGCCGCGGCTGCAATACTTCCAAATTGGCAATGAGGTGGACCTCTTTGACCGGCACCTGCGCGATCCGAAGACGTGGTCGCCGAAGGCGTATCTGGATGAATGGCTGACGCTGGCGCGGGCAATTGAGGCGCGCGTGCCGGGGGCGACGTTCGGGATGCCGGATGTTGCAGGGAAGGTCGAGTGGCTGACAGATGTTGCGGCGCTGTGGCCGTCGATTCAGAACCCTCCGCATGTGACTACGCTGACACATCATTATTATTTCGGCGGGCCAGCGACGAATCCTGAAGTGAACATTCCCAACCTGCTGAAGCCAGCGACGATGGCCAGGGTGCAGCATACGGCAGACATCGCCACGGCCGCGGCGGACAAGGTGGGCGCACGGGTGCGCATGACGGAAGGCAACACGTGCTATCGCGGCGGGAAACCAGGCGTGTCGGATGTGTTTGCCGCAGCGCTGTGGGCAGCGGATTATGCACTGCTGCTGGCGAGCAACAACTACTCCGGCGTAAATCTGCACGGAGGAACGGGCAAGTCGGTGGCGAACTCGGTGGGCGGCTTTTTGCCTGGGGATGTACTGCTGAAAGATGCTGGAGCGACACCTGAACAGATTGCGAGTCACCCGCATCCGTTCTACACGCCGATTGCGACCTTCGGCTCGGAGTACCGCATGATGCCGGTGGCATATGGGTTGAAGTTTGCGGGAGCGCTGAGCGGAGCGACCTTGATGAAGGCGGACCTGACGCAGGCGTTGCAGGCGACAGGCGTGGATGCGACGGCGTATGCGGCGAAACTGCCGAGTGGCGAGACGGCGGTCATTGTGCTGAATAAGGATGCGACGCGGGATCTGGAGTTGACGGTGGATTTTGGCAGCGTCAGGGCTGGAAGCGTGCGGGTGGAGACAATGCGCGCACCTGCTTTGGACAGCCGCGAAGCGCGGATTGCGCCGGGGGAAGGGCACGCGCTGCGGGAGGGCAAAGTATCGCTGACGGCGCCTCGTGCGTCGGGCCTGCGTTTGATCGTGGGGTGACGGGACCGAGCGCAGTTGCGCGATTCTGTGGATGATGCAGGTGTATTGGTGGAGGCGGCGGGAGTCGGATTAGAGAGAGTTGTTGATTCTAAGCAAGTTATTGCGTTTTCAACGCCGCAACAAACGCAGAAAACGGTCAATACACCCCACTGAAGTACGCCATAGGTACACGGCTATTTCCAGATGTCTCGCCCGAAGATGAATCCGAGCAAACACATCGCGCCAATCAGGATGTTCATCACAATCCCGAACCAGAAAATAATAGGTCCGTGAGATCGCCTGCTTAGGGTCGTCAATTGCAAGGGCACTTCGCCCGTCTTCACGCCTCTCGCCGCCATCCAAAAACAAAACGCGGCTCCCAGCAAAAAGAGGACACGGTCTGTCCCCGAATATTGTGTCGCCGTAATTACGGACCCAATCTCAATGGGCAACGCCTTGACCGCCATGTCTTTCCCCTGGGGTAACGTTGCTTGCAATTTTACGCCGGTGTGCTTTAGTCGAGGCGCGTCCTACAGCCGTGCTTTAGCAAAGGCGCGTCCTGATCCCGACTTCAGATACCTCTCAAAGGCAATCGCGCGAGCCTCATCTGCAAACGCGATATAGGTCTTGATGCGCCAAGGGCGGAACTTTGAAGTGTGAGTCACTGCGCCGGCATTGTGTTTCGCCAGCCTCGCTTTTAGGTCGTCGGTGATCCCGATATAGAAATGCTCTTCTGCAGCGAGGCTCTGCAGAATGTACACGTATTTCATGAAGAGTCCGCCTGCGCCAAGGCTTCGGCGCGACAGCCTTCGCCCGCATTCTGACAATCTAACCCATCGGGCAATCCCAATTGGCACGCCGAGCCGGAGCCCTCTTAAAGAGGGCGAAGGCTGGTGGAGGCGGCGGGAGTCGAACCCGCGTCCGAAATCATTGTCAGCCAGGAGAGTTCATGCTTTGTCCGCTTCCTTTTGGTTTCGCCCCCGCAACTCAGAACGGACAAGATGCGACGGGAACTAGTCCGATGATCTCGCGCGAGCAACACGGACCGAGCCGCTCACGCCAGCCCACTGTATGACGTCCGCTCACAGCCCATAGGCGAAGCCGTGGAAGACGGCAGCTTATTTAATTAAGCTGCAAGTGCCAGATTATCGTTGGCAACTTTGTTTTTGCAGGCGATTACGGGTGCCCACACCCCGACATGCCTCCTAAGCCACAAGCGATCCCGTCGAAACCGTGACGCCCCCATTTTGACTCTGACCATTCGATGATCGTGCAGAGCCGAAAGGTGCGAGCCGGGCCAACTGGCTCGTGCTGCTCTATCTATTCTACGCCGGATTGGATCGGAGCGGGTCTATTGCTTCTCGAGATCGATGCTCTCGTACTCGTGGCGGGCGATGGCGGCGCGAATCTGCGCCGGCGTCTTGCCAAGCCGGGTCTGCTGGTAGGCGTAGAAACCCTCCTTAGCACAGGTTGAGCACTCGGTGCCGTGCATCCCTTCAAAGCAACTGCGCAGGCTGGTGTGACCTAAAGCCCTGTCACAGCGGCAGTTACAGGGGAGCTGGTAGAGGACGTTGCCGACTTTGGCGGCCTGCTGGTAGACGTGGACCTGCCAGGGATACTGGAAGTTGGGGCCAGTGAGCTTCGCTCCTGAAAGGATAGGGGGGAGGGCGCTGACGCGGAGGGGTGCAGCAGGGTGGTAGGCCGGGACGTCGTCGGCTGGATTGGACCACTGGGCGTAGCTGGCGGTGGTGAGGGCGACAGCGATCAGTGCAAGGGTCCAGCGGCGATTCATCCAGCGATTCATCAGCAAATCCTCTTGGGCGTATTGTAGCGAGCGGTGCGGCGGGTGGAAAGGCGGACCTCTGGCCAGAAAAGCGCAGGGCCTTTTCGTTGACTCCGCCTCAGGAATCACGTATTCTGTAATCCTTGCGCGGTGTTGCGCCCTGAGTCTGTGTGTCTATATACGGGCTCGCCTGGAGGACTGGAAACAGGGTCCGGCCAGTAGAGGGCGGCGGCTACCGGAAGCGACGGCAGGGCGCCGATCGGGTTGAGTAACAGCTTCCGGCAGGAACAGCCCCTCGCAATCCTCACCCGAACAAGTTTGTTGGGTCGTGGGTGGATGGGATGCCCGTTGCTGCGAGCGCGGGTTCCGGCGGTTTGCGCCGCTGATTTTAGATTTCGGATGCACGGGAACCGGGCATGAGATGTGCAAGCCGGACTGTGCACGGTTGATTGAAGGCAGGAGAGAGATGGGTACCTTTGTTCCGAGCGGGAAGGATATTGACCGCAAGTGGTTTGTGCTGGATGCGAACGGCGAGACTCTGGGCAGACTTGCGACCAAGGCGGCCAGCGTGCTGAGCGGCAAGCTGAATCCCCAGTACGTTCCGTACATTGACATGGGCGATCACGTGATTGTGATCAATGCGGAGAAGGTGCGGTTGACCGGACTGAAGAGCCAGAGCAAGCTCTATCGCCGGTACACAGGCTTTCCGGGCGGATTGCGCGAGGAGTCGTTCACGCGCCTGCTGAGCCGCAAGCCGGAGAAGATTCTGGAAGAGGCGATCAAGGGCATGCTGCCCAAGACGAAGCTGGGACGCGCGATGGGTTCCAAGCTGAAGGTTTATCGCGGCGACAAGCATCCCCACGCGGCACAGCAGCCGGTGGAAATGAAGATTGCGTAAGAGCTAGGAGCGGATACAAGGCATGGCAGATCTGGTTCAGTATTACGGGACAGGCCGCCGCAAGTCGGCGATCGCCCGCGTTTTCCTGCGTCCCGGAACGGGCGAGTGGAAGGTCAATGGCAAGGGCTTTGACGAGTATTTTGTAACCGAGCAGCAGCGCGCTGCGGCGAAGAGGTCGCTGGTGGTGGCTGACTTGGCGTCGAGCTTCGATGTGGTGACGACGGTTTCGTCGGGCGGCGTGGCCGCGCAGGCCGATGCCGTGAAGATGGGCGTTGCCCGCGCACTGATCGAGTTCAATGCCGAGCTGCGCAAGACGCTGAAGGCCGAGGGCCTGCTCACCCGCGATGCGCGCGTGAAGGAGCGCAAGAAGTACGGTCAGAAGGGCGCCCGCAAGCGCTTCCAGTTCTCGAAGCGGTAACGCGCTTCGAAGTGTTCAGTGAACAGTGGTCAGTGTTCAGCACAAGGGCGGTTGCGCCGCAGACTAACTGATTACTGACAACTGGCAACTGATTACTGTTTTTCAATCTCCCGCGATAGCGGGTTCAATCCGGGCAAGGCGAAGGTCCAGCCCGGATGCAATCCACGAAGGAGGCCAATGGCCACGATCACGATGAAGGAGCTGCTCGAAGCGGGTGTTCACTTCGGGCATCAGACGAAGCGCTGGAACCCGAAGATGAAGGAGTACATCTTTGGCGAGCGCAACGGGATTTACATCATCGATCTGCAGAAGACCCTCAAGCTCTTCAAAGACGCGTCGAAGTTTGTGACGGAGCTTTGCGGGAGCGGCAAGATGATTCTGTTTGTCGGCACCAAGCGCCAGGCGCAGGATGCAATTGCCGAAGAGGCGACGCGCGCCAGCATGCCCTATATCAACCAGCGCTGGCTGGGCGGGCTGCTGACTAACTGGGTGACCGTGCAGAAGTCGGTGAAGCGCCTTCAGGAACTGGATGAGATGGCTACCGATGGCCGATACGATCTTCTGACGAAGAAGGAAGTCATTCGTCTGGAGCGCGAGCGGAAGCACCTGCAGGCCAACCTGGCCGGCATCAAGAACATGAAGCGGCTGCCGGACGCGATCTTCGTCGTCGACTCGAACAACGAGGCGATTGCGGTGAAGGAAGCGCGGAAGCTGGGCATTCCTGTGGTGGCGGTTGTGGACACGAACTGCGATCCGACGGTGGTGGACTACGTGATTCCGGGCAATGACGATGCGCTGCGCGCGATTCGCCTGTTCACCTCGAAGATTGCCGACTCGGCAGCCGAGGGCGTGAACCTGGTGGGCGACAAAGCCTTCGCCGAAGAGGTGCCCGTAGCTGTGGCGGCCGAGAGTGAGGTCGCAGAGACGTCTGGCCCCGACGAGGACGTGGATTTGAATGCGGCTCTTGGCGGCGGAATCCGCAAGGCTCCGGCGGCGGTTTCAGTGCTGGACGATACCGAAGTGGCCGAGGGCGCACTGTAAATTTAACCGCGGATGATTGCGCAGGGACTGAAGAGCGTGGCCGCGACAACAAGCGCCACGCTTTTCGTTTGCGCGAAGGTGGCGGACAACAAATTGGTGACGTGGAGACAAGGGAAGCGAGATGACAACTGTGAGCGAGAAGATTGATGCAAAGCTGGTGAAGGACCTGCGTGAGAAGTCTGGCGCGCCGATGGGCGACTGCCTGAAGGCTCTGCAGGAGGCCAAGGGCAACATTGAGGATGCCTTTGTGGTGCTGCGCAAGCGCGGCATGGCATCTGCGCAGAAGAAGGCCGCGCGCTCGACGAACGAGGGCACGGTGGGCACCTACATCCACGCGGGTGGCAAGATCGGCGTGCTCATCGAGGTGAACTGCGAGAGCGATTTTGTGGCGCGCACAGAGGACTTTCAGGACCTGCTGAAGGACATTGCCATGCACATCGCGGCGAGCGACCCGCGCTATGTGAAGCCCGAGGATGTGACGATCGAGGATCTGGAGCGCGAGAAGGAGATCTATCGCGCGCAGGCCGCGGCGACGGGCAAGCCGGCGCCGGTGATCGAAAAGATTGTCGATGGCAAGATGGCGAAGTTCTACGAAGAGGTTTGCCTGCTGGAGCAGCCTTTCATCAAGGACCAGGCCGTGAGCATCAAGGAACTGATCGCGCAGAAGGTGGGCAAGCTCGGCGAAAACATCACCGTCCGGCGGTTTGCACGCTTCAAGGTCGGCGCTGCTGATTGGACGGTGGCGCAGACCAAGGCTGTGGAGACAGCTGCAGAATAAGTCAACAAATAAGAGAGTGTAAGCGTGAAGGCCCGAAGCAGATGCTTCGGGCCTTCGAGTTGTTGAGGGCTCAGCGATAGGAGTCGTCGCGGTGGACAACGAATTCGGGATACGCGCTGCCGCCGAGTTCGTGCAGGTCCATCCCGATGCGCTCGCCGTCGGCGTCTGCGCGGAAGGGCAGAACAAGATTGACGAGCCAGAAGAGGAAGTAGACGAGCGGGAAGATGACGCCGAGGATGGCGGCGATTCCGACCAGTTGCGCCAGGACCTGGCCCTGCTGGGAGGCGAAGAATCCCGCAGCGAGCAGGCCCCAGATACCGCTGACCGCATGAACGGAGACAGCGCCGGAGGGGTCGTCGATGGAAAGGAACAGTTCGAGAAGCTCGACCAGGAGCGGGGTGATGAGGCCGGCGACGAGGCCCGCGAGAAGCGCCTCAAACGGGGTGGCGATGGCGGCGCAAGCCGATGAGGTAACTAGGCCTGCAAGCCAGCCGTTGGCGCAAAGGCTCGCGTCCGGCTTTCCAAAGCGGATGCGGGTGACGATGAAGGTGGCAGCCAATGCGCCGGAGGCGGCGAGGATCGTATCGATGGCCGTGACGACGAGCTCGGTCGGCGGCAGGTCGGCCCACATCAACGCACCGGCCATGTTCCACGCAAGCCAGCCAACGAGCGCGAGCAGGCAGCCGAAGAGCACGTAGACGGCGTTATGGCCGGGCATTGCAGTCGAGAGGCCTTCTTTAGGAAATTTGCCGCGACGGGGTCCGGCGATCCAGATGATGGCGAGCGCGCTGAGCCCGCCGAGCACGTGGATGGTGGCGGCGCCGCCGGTGTCTAGGAACCCCGCGCCGAGCGAGTAGTTGAGGCCAAGTTGCGCGAGCCAGCCTGTTCCCCAGACCCAGTAGGCGAGCATGGGGAAGACCAGCGCCGCGAGAATGGCGGCAACGGCCGCGCCTGCTTCCATGCGAAATCTGTCAGCGCCAGAGCCCCAGGCGATGAGGACGGCGAAGGCAACGCCAATGAACTGAGCGAGGGTGCTGAGCTGCGTCTGCACGGTGCCGGAACTGAAGCCGCTGAGGGCAAATGAGCCGGCCCCGATCCAGTTCCAGGGCTTACCGGAGATCGTGAAGGTGAAACCGGTCTCTCCATAGGCGAACATTGCGCCGATGACAGCAAAGACAATGGTGGCGACCGCGATCAGCGTAAGGCTGCCCAGCATGGCCTGCGCGGCAGAGCGTGAACGGCCAAGCCCGGTGTTGATGAGAGCCACGCCGGCCAGTGCGAGCGGCGACAGCAGAACAAGACAAAGAGCGAGAACAAATGCCGACTGCGGCAGGGGGAGTGCTGTGTAGGGATCCATAACTCAGTTTTCTCCTCTGGAGGCCATGTGGGCGCGCACAGCAAAGGCGAGTCCCATGCACTCGACGGCGAGACCGCAAAGCACAAAGATGAATCGCAGGGTTGATCCGTTAAAGAGAAGAAGCGCGGCGGCGACGAGGAAAAATCCTGCTGGCATGACCATCAGTCCTGCGTTTTTCATGTCTCATCCTTATCCAGCATTGAAATATCGGAATCAGGCTTGCAGGTGTCGATTCCATAAGAGAGGTCTGCTCAAAACAAGCGACGGGCGCGAACGGCAGGGCGCCTTGGCCGCATTCTAAAGCATTGGATTGTCTGCCAGAAGTACGAATCGATTGCGCACGGTGTGCGGAAGCCGCTATCGAGCCTGCGCACGTCGCGGAAAGATCGTCCATCGGCGCCTGCGCGACCGCGATGGAAACAAGATCGCGTTCGATGAGGGAACACCACGATGGACGTGGGACCGCTCGCGGCGCATACGACGTGGATGAGCATTTCAGGCCCATATAGAGAGACCTGGTTGGCGCCCGTTGCAGGATGCAAGACGCGCAGGCAGGGGTGTGGCATGCCGCATGTTTGGCGTGATACATTTATCGCGCCTGAGAGATCTCTGTGGCGTGTGCCGCCAGAGATCAAGGCGGCCTGTTCCCCGCAATCCAATACATCACAAAATCCCTTCTTTTGTGTGGCTTATAAAAGTTGCGCGGAATAAAAGAAATTTGAATTTTTGGGGTGCGGGAGCAGTTGCACGACCGGTTCTGGCTGCTATATTGAAATTTCGAGGTCGGTAAGAACGCAGTCTTTTTCCGCATTAAAACAGAAAATAACCGTAACGTATGTGACCGTCAGCACAGCGCGCACATCGCGGTACGCAACGGTAGCAAAGAACACGGAGCAGGGAAGCATTTCATGGCGCAGATATTTGATCGCAGCTCCAATGCTTTGGCTCGAGCGAGCCTGGTACTGACGGGGCTGATTGTGATCGCGTTGGGAGTCACGCTGGACCAGCTTCAACGCTCACCCTGGGTGACGCGCCAGGGGCAGCGTCCGGATCAGCCGGTGCCGTTCAGCCACAAGCATCACGTGCAGGGGCTGGGTTTGCAGTGCCAGTACTGCCATGTGACGGTGGAGAAGTCCAGCTATGCGGGAATCCCGCCGACCAAGACCTGTATCAACTGCCACGCGCAGATCTGGACGAACGCGCAACTGCTGCAGCCGGTGCGTGACAGCTGGGCGACAGGCCAGTCGCTGACCTGGACGAAGGTGCACGACCTGCCGGATTTTGTCTATTTCAATCACTCCATTCACGTGAATAAGGGAATCGGGTGCGCGAGCTGCCATGGCCGCGTGGACCAGATGCCCTTGATGTACGCGCAGAACACGCTGCAGATGGAGTGGTGCTTGAATTGTCACCGCAATCCTGCGAAGAATCTTCGCCCGACGAGCGAGATTTACAACATGGCCTGGGAGGCTCCGGCTGAGTCACGACCCGTGTGGTGCACGGCTGTGAATGGAGCGGGGGAAGCGCCGACGGCGCAGAGCGTGAATTGCGTGACTAAGGACCCGACGGGCGCCCACGCTGAGATGGCTTCGTTGCAGCTTCCCGTGATGACAGGTGCGAAGGGCATGGCAAGCGATGTATCGTCTGCGAGCCTTCCTGCTCTACCGGTCTATGAGAAATTCACGAGCCAGGAGCAGTTGGGGGTTTATCTGGTGAAGCACTACAAGATTCGCACTCCGCGTGAGTTGTCGAGCTGTGAGGTGTGCCACCGATGAGCCGCGATGAGATGAAATCAACCACGAACCAGGTGGGAAACCAGACGGGGAACGCCGTGGGCAATGAAAGTGCAACGGGCAGCGAGGCCGCGATCGGCCAGCCGATGAGCCTTGCGGAGGTGCGCGCGGAGCTGAAGGGCGTGAAGGGAAAGCGATACTGGCGCTCGATTGATGAGCTGGCCAACACGCCGGAGTTTCAGGCAGCGGTGGAGCGTGAATTTCCGTCGGCAGCGCAGGAGTGGATCGATCCGGTTTCGCGCCGCGGATTCATGAAGCTGATGGGCGCCTCAATGGCCCTAGCCGGCCTGGCAGGTTGTACGAAGCAGCCGGACGAGCCGATTTATCCATATGTGAAGGCTCCGGAAGATCTGGTCCTTGGCAAGTCGATGTACTTTTCCACGGCGCATCCGTTTGTCACAGGCGCGGTGCCGCTGCTGATCAAGAGCGACGAGTTTCGCCCGATCAAGGTGGATGGTAATCCGGATCACGTGTACAACCGGGGCAGCTCGGATCCGTATTCGCAGGGAACGCTGCTGAGCCTTTACGACCCGGATCGCTCGAAGCATGTCATGTATCGCGGGGAGAATCGCGAGTGGGCGGAGTTTGCCGAGGCGTTTCGCGCGAAGGTTGCGGCGACAAAGGATGGAAGTGGCATCTACATTCTGAGCGCGATGGTGACATCGCCCACGCTGGCGCGACAATGGAAAGCTGTGCAGGCGGCGTGGCCGAAGGCGACGCTGCTGCAGTATGACCCGGCGATTGCGGGCACGGCGGCAGAGCAGGGAATCCAGACGCAGTATGACCTGAGCGGTGCGGATGTGGTGGTTTCGCTCGATGCGGATTTCCTGTCGGGTGCTTCGTATCCGGGATTCCATAAGCTGGTGCACGACTACGCGGCGCGGCGCAAGCAACCGGAAAACGGCATGAATCGCCTGTATGCGATTGAAAGCTCGCCGACCACAACGGGCATGAAGGCGGAGCATCGCCTGGGGTTGCGCGCCAGTGAGATTCCAGCGTTCGCGGCGGAGCTGGCGAAGTCGGTTGGCGTTCCGGGTGTGATTGCGCCTGCGTACAACTGGACCGATGGGCAGAAGAAGTTTCTTGCAGCACTGGCCAAGGACTTAAAGGCGAATGCGGGTAAGAGCGCGGTACTTCCCGGCGTCTATCAGGATTCTTCGGTGACGGCGCTGGCTCTGGCGATCAACAGTGCGCTGGGGAATGTTGGCAAGACGGTATCGGTTACGGATGAATCGGTCAATCCCATTCCGGGCGATCAGATGGCAGGTATGAAGTCGCTGGTTGCCGATATGCGTGCTGGCAAAGTGGATTGGCTTGTCCTGCTGAACGTGAATCCGATTTATGATGCGCCGGCTGATCTAGGCTTCGCCGATGCATTCGACAAGGTGAACACGGTTGCGCATCTTGGCTCGCACGTGGATGAGACCGGCCAGATTTCGCACTGGCATATTCCCGCGGCACACTATCTGGAGAGCTGGTCGGATGCGCGCGCTTACGACGGCACGGTGTCGATTGTGCAGCCGATGATCGATCCGCTGTATGGCGGCCGCACGGCGCATCATATTTTGCAGACGCTTCTCGATGAGCCGATGGTGAGCCCGTACGACGCGGTACGCGAGACGTGGAAGACGGCGATCAAAGGCGACTTTGAAACTGGCTGGCGGAAGGCGTTGCACGATGGGTGGATTGCGGACACGGCTTTTGCCAAGGTGGCCGCGCCCAAGGTCAACATTCCTTCGGTTCCAGCGCCTGCGGCGAAGGATGCCGTGGAGATCATCTTCCGGCCCGATCCGAATATCTACGATGGACGCTGGTCGAATGTGGGCTGGCTGCAGGAGTTGCCGAAGCCGGTGACCAGCCTGAGCTGGGACAACGCGGCGATTGTTTCCGGCGCGACGTTGACCCGGCTGGGACTCGATGAGGACGACATTGTCGAGCTGAGCGTGGCGGGCAGCAAAGTAAATGCCCCGGTGATTGTGGCTCCCGGTCATCCGGACAATTCGGTGACGGTGTATCTCGGCTATGGGCGCGAGTTCGCAGGGCGCGTGGGTTCGGGTGCGGGCTTCAATGCGTATTCGATTCGCACGACGGGTGCTCCGCTGTATGCGACCGGATCGATCAAGAAGCTCGATGGCAAGTGGGGCATCGCCATCACGAAGAGCCACTTTCAGGATCATCGCTCCAAGACATTTGGCGGCGAGGGCAACGGCAACAACTCACTCGAAGCCGATGAGGCACTTGGTCCGCGCGGAATTATTCGCTACGCGACGCTGGATGAGTTCAAGACGAGCCCGAACTTCGCGCATGAAGGCGAGGGGCACGATACGCCCGCGACGGACGAGTCGATGTTCCCGAACTGGACCTATAACGACAATGCCTGGGGCATGTCAATCGACATGAACAGCTGCGTGGGGTGCAACGCCTGTATCGTGAGCTGCTACGCGGAGAACAATATCGCAGTGGTAGGCAAGCAGCAGGTGCGCATTGGCCGCAACATGCAGTGGCTGCGCATCGACACGTACTTTGAGGGCGATCTCTCCACGCCGCGCGCGCACTTCCAGCCGATGGCCTGCCAGCACTGCGAGAATGCGCCATGTGAGCAGGTGTGTCCGGTGGGCGCGACGGTGCATACGCCTGAAGGCCTGAACACGATGGTCTACAACCGCTGCGTGGGCACCAGGTACTGCTCAAACAATTGCCCATATAAAGTGCGCCGCTTCAACTTCCTGCTGTTCTCCGACTATGAGAGCGAGAGCCTGAAGCTGATGCGCAATCCGGACGTATCGGTGCGCTCGCGCGGCGTGATGGAGAAATGCAGCTACTGCGTGCAGCGCATTCAGGAAGCCAAGATCACTGCCGACAAGGAGAATCGTGGGATTCGCGACGGCGAGATTGTGACAGCTTGTCAGCAGGCCTGCCCAGCATCCGCGATTACATTCGGCAACATCAACGACAAGGCGAGCAATGTGGCGAAGCTGCGGGCAAATGTGCGCAGCTACCAGGTGCTGGCTGACCAGAATACGAGGCCGCGAACGACCTATGTTGCCGCGGTCCTGAATCCGAATCCTGAACTCGAAGAAGCACCGGTGGAGCATGCGCCGGTGAATGGTTGAGAGGCTTGAAGCCACGATGGCAACCAGTGAGATAAAGACGAACGATCCGGGCATCGATCCGGCAACCGGGGAATTCAGGGTTGTCGCGCCGGAGCTGACCTTTCGGTCGGTGACCGACAAGATTTCGCATATCGTGTTGACCCCGCACACGCCGCTGGGCTGGTTGGCGATCTTCGGGATTGCCGGAGGCGGCGCTACGCTGCTGCTGGTGGCGGTCACGTGGCTCTTCCTGAAGGGCGTCGGCATCTGGGCCATTACGCAGCCGGTGGCGTGGGGCTTTGCAATTATCAATTTCGTCTGGTGGATCGGTATCGGCCATGCCGGTACGCTGATTTCAGCGATTCTGCTGCTCTTCAAGCAGAGCTGGCGGAACTCGATCAGCCGTTTCGCCGAGGCGATGACGATCTTTGCCGTGGTCTGCGCGGGCATGTTCCCATTGATTCACGTAGGCCGGCCATGGCTCGGATACTGGCTCTTCCCGCTGCCTTTCACGATGAATGTCTGGCCGCAGTTTCGTTCGCCGCTGTTGTGGGACGTTTTCGCGGTTTCGACCTACGCGACGATTTCGGTGGTGTTCTGGTATGTCGGCATGATTCCCGACTTCGGCACGTTCCGTGACCGATCGGAATCGAAGCTTGGCCAGTATGTCTACGGAATGCTCTCGTGGGGCTGGCGCGGTTCGATCCGCCACTGGATGCGCTACGAGACGGCTTCGTTGCTGCTGGCCGGGCTGGCGACGCCGCTGGTGCTGAGCGTGCACACGGTCATCAGCTTCGACTTCGCCGTGGCCGTGCTGCCGGGCTGGCACACGACAATCTTTCCGCCTTACTTTGTTGCAGGCGCCATTTATTCCGGCTTCGCGATGGTGCTGACGCTGGCGATTCCGCTGCGCAAGTTCTACCACCTGGAGTCGATGGTGACCGAACGGCACATCGACAACATGGGCAAGGTCATGCTGGCGACGGGCTTCATTGTTGCGTACGGCTACGGCCTGGAAGCCTTCATGGCGTGGTACTCGGCCTCCCACTGGGAAGCGTTCATGTTCTGGAATCGCATGTTTGGGCCGATGGGCTGGTCCTACTGGGTGCTGATTACCTGCAACCTTGCGATTCCTCTGACGACGCTCTGGTCGCGCAAGCTTCGGACAAACATTGCTTTCATGTTCTTCATCTCGCTGGTTGTCAACACT
>JAGWML010000051.1 GCA_028873155.1 Acidobacteriota bacterium | reverse complement strand
CCCAGTAGAGTCCGGCATTGGCCAGCTTGTCCTTGTACATCGAGGCCTGCAGATACGTCTGGGCCTGCTTGGCCGCCGCCACGTTATCGGCATCTGTGTGGAACATGTTGATGCGCTGGAACGTGGACTCGTCGGGGAAGAGAAGCCGGTCGTTGAAGGCGTAGCGCGTGTCGATGTGGTGGCCGAGCACGATGTGGGCCAGTTCCATCGACACGACCGAAGCGATGGACTCTTCGCTCGGCAGGGTATCCAGCAGGCCCTTGCTCACCAGGATGGTGTTGCCCACGGTCGTTGCTTCAATCGTGTCAGTGAGCAGCACGCGGCAGTGCACCGGGCTGGAAAAGGCGAGATTGTTCGGCACCGCCAGGTTGACCACGATCTGGTCCAGCACCTTCTGCTCATAACCGTCGGCGGTCAGCGGCGCCACCAGGCCCGCTTCTTCCAGCCGGTCAATCACGTTGTTCTCGGCCTGCTGCACCCATTCGCGCGTGGCCTGCAGCGGACTCACATCCTGCGAGTCATCGCTCTTGTCCACAGCGTTCTCGATCGTCATGCTCACATTTTCGCTGTCGCGTGTGGGCAGCTTGAGGCTATAACCCCAGAAGTGGGTCTGCGCCTTCAGCCCCAGCCCCTTGTCTCCCTCGTCGCGGTTGCTCTCTTCCACGTAAATCGCCACGGGCAGCCATACGCCGGGCTGCACGTTCATGCGCCAACTGTCAAAGTGGAAGTAGTAGCGCGAGTCGTTCTCTGACGACGGCCCGGTGTAGGTTCCGTTGAAGCGCACCACGTTGCCGTCCTGGTCTTCAACCCAGATGCGGCCATAGAAGCGGCCCATGCCGCTCACCCTCGGATGCACATCAAAGACCCATGTCCGCACCGAGCCCAGGAACTCTGGCCGCACGAAGGTGAAGACATAGTGCTGCTGGTCGAAGCCGGTCGGGTCCAGGAACATCATTTGCATGAAGCCCGTGGGATTGTAGGTGAACCGCTTGTCCAGTCCCAGCGCGCTGGTCAGGCTGGTGATAGCGGCCAGCGAGCCCTTGAAGAGCCCTTTCCGCGCAGAGCTTTCGCGAGGCTGATAGGTCTTGTCGTAGAAGGTCTTGCCGAAGTCCACGCGGCTCAACGTGTACTGGTCGTTTACCGGAATCTGGTAGAGCTTGGCGTCGGGCTTGGTGTCCTGGATGTAAGTCTCCACCAGCGGCGTCCGCTGCTGGATATTCTTGATCAGGACCTTCTCTTGCGCGATGGCCTTCTGCACCAGGGCCGCCTGGTCGGCGGTCAGTGGATGAGACTGCTCAAATTGCGGCGTCTTTTTCTTCGCATTCGCCCAGGATGCCCCCAGGATGAAAACCAAAAAAAGGAGAGATACTTTCCGAAAGGTCATTCATTGCTCCTAGGTGTTGCGTCTCGTTCCTTATACCGCATTTTCCGGTTGAGTTCCGTTTCAGCAGGTCTCGCGGCCCATGGGAAGGGCTGGCTCATGCCAATTGAAACGTGATGGTGATATTGGTCGTCAAGTCCACCGGCAGGCCATTGCGTGTCGCCGGGTGAAAGCGGATCTCCTGCGCTACACGGCGCGCTTCTTCGTCCAGTCCGTGGCCCAGTCCGTGCAGCACGGAGTGCACGACCACGTGGCCGCCCGCCGTGAACGTCACGCTGAGTATGACATCGCCCTGTACCTTCAATTGACGCGCTTCAGCCGTGTATTGAACGGGCGGCTTGGAGATGACCTCCAGACTGGTTGCTGCCGGCTCGACTGTTCTCGGCGCGGCCGCAGCCGTCTGCGTCATTCCGGGAATGCCAGCGGCAGCAACGTGTCCCGTTACGCCGGTGCTTGCTGTTCCCGTGCCGCCGGGAATGCCGGCCGACGCGACGCGGCCCACCACGCCCGCATTGGAACCTGAGCGGGTCCCGTTTCCGATTCCGGTTGAGCCCACCACGCCGCGCGGCGCCACGGCCGGCCCCTGCATGCCGCCATATGGGTTGCCGATCGCCGCAATCGTCGCCGGGCGTGTGGCGTTGGGATTCGGCGTTACGCCGAAGAGCTGCCCCAGATGCACCGGTGCCGTCGAGGGCTTTGCCTGCGCCACCTGCGCCGGCGCGGCGGCCGTCAGCGCCGCCTTCGGTTGCGGAGCCAGGATGATGGCAGGCTTGGCCTCTCTCATCTGCGGCGTGTTCAGCTTGGCTTCCATCTGGATGGGCTTGAGCGCGGGCTTCGGCTCCGGCTTCGGCAGATTGATCTTCGGGGCCTCCAGCTTGACCACCGGCGGCTTGGGCAGCTCAACCGGCTTGGGCGGAGGAATCTTCACTTTAATCTTGGGTTGCGGCGGCGGCGGGGTTGTGGGGAAGATGAGCTCGGTCCGCTCATACTTGCGCTGCTCCACCACCTGCTTGGCCATAATGCCGACATAGAGGATGACTGCCAGGATCGTCAGGTTCACGACCGTACTTGTGACAAACGATGCCGACCGGCCCTCAGGCTCGGGCAGCAGACCGAGAAAGGTCTGTCCTGAAATTTGATTCACCGGCATGGATTCCACTCCCTGGGGTTCACCTTCGCGCTGGCGGCGATGCGCTGCCATTGAATGTCTTGCAGATCGACCATGGAACAGGAGCTTGCCCCTGCGAAGATGGTCGAACGAAATATTGCAATTGGTTTGATGCGTGTTGCACGGAATGAATGGCTATCCAGCCGGCTCATTCCGCTTCGTTTGAGTGGACACCGATTTAAGCCTGAGGTTGCGTTCCTCCGGCATGCGGAGGCCTCCATCCCGGGCCGCCGGTCGCCTTCGTTCAGCCACCGGACGAGTTGCGCAGCCTGGGCTTGCTGCCCGGTCTTGCCGCACCCGCGCCCATCCGGCGTTTCTCTCCTGGCGCCTGCCAGGACGGCCATCGCACTTTCAAGGTTCAACACCCCGGACATCCAGACACTCCATGGCTAGTCCAAGACATTCGAGCACAAGCAAGAGCCCCGCCTTTGGGTTCGTCTGCTCCTTTTGCCCCCAACCTTTTGTTTGGGGAAAAGGGAAGAGCATTCCATATTCGGGACCAAGGAGGAATCGATTACACGCCGTCTGAGCGACGGTCTCAGCAATATGGCACAGACAGCGCCTGCTTGCTCTATTGTAATAGACTTACCGTAACCGAAAGCGTTCATGGAGGACAGCATTTTTGTGAAGATCCTGGTTACCGGCGGTGCCGGATATATCGGTGGTACTGTTGCGGGTTTGTTGGCGGAACGTGGTCATTTTCCTGTGGTGTATGACGACCTGAGCCATGGCCGGCGCGAGTTGATTCCGGCGGGGGTGGATTTTGTGGAGGGGGCTCTTGCGGACCGGGCTGCGCTTGAAAACCTTTTCATCGCAGCTTCTCGATCCGGCCAGCCTTTCGACGGCGTCCTCCACTTTGCCGCCCTCATTGAAGCCGGCGAATCGATGCAGAAGCCGGAAATCTACTTCCGCAACAACACGGCGTCCACCCTGTCCTTGCTGGAAGCCGTTCTCGCCCACGGCCCGCGTCGCATTGTGTTCTCGTCGACGGCTGCTGTGTATGGTGAGCCGGAATCCGTGCCGATCCTCGAAGACGCCCGGCTGCAACCGACCAACACCTACGGCGAGTCCAAGCTGCTCGTGGAGCGCATGCTGGAGTGGTTCCATCGGATCCACGGCCTGCGCTCGGCCTCACTGCGCTACTTCAACGTTGCCGGCGCCCCGGAAGGCCCGAACGGCATCACCCGCGGCGAAGCGCATGAGCCTGAGTCGCATCTGATTCCGCTGATTCTCGATGTCGCCCTCGGCCGCCGCACATCCATCCGCATCTACGGGGACGACTATCCAACGGCAGACGGCACCTGCATCCGCGACTACATTCACGTCTCCGATCTCGCCGACGCGCATCTTCTGGCATTGAGCGCGCTCGAATCCACGGCTGCAAGCGAGCATCGGCTCATCTACAACCTGGGCAACGGTCATGGCTTCTCCGTGCGCGAGGTGATTGAATCGGCTCGGCGCGTCACCGGTCATCCTATTCCCGCAGAAATTCATCCTCGCCGCGCCGGCGACCCCGCGGTCCTTGTCTCCAGCTCGGAGAAGGCGATGCGCGAACTCGGCTGGAAGCCGCGCTACACCCAGCTCGACGACATTCTGCGCACGGCCTGGCAGTGGCATCAGAAGCGCTACCAGTGAGGCTGCGGCCATCTCGCATCCGCCCTGTCATGCGTCCTGTTGACCCTGTCGAAGCCCGGCTCACCGTCTTTCCGGCTTCGTGCTAGACTTCCCGTCAGGCAGTCTCCAGGCTGCCTGCACGTGCTATCGCTTGACTGGGGATCGGCGTCTGCGCGGCAAGTTGTACAGCGGTCCGATTGCTCGTCTCAAGGTCTCGTCTCAAGCCTGCCCGTCAGGAGGCACTTTATGAAGACCTTCGCCTTCGCGCTCCTTGGTCTTATCTCCGCCGTTCCCTCCGCAGCCGACACCGCTGAGCGCCTGATTCCCGCAGGCTCGCTCATCCAATGCACCGTCTCGGAACCACACCTCTCCTCGAAGTCCGTGCCTATCGGCGACCCCGTGCTCTGCCAGACCTCTTATGGCTCCCGCTATGGCATGGCCATGCTGCCGCAGAACAGCTACCTCATCGGCCGCTTTGAGGACTACAAGGATCCAGGCCACTTTGTCGGCAAGGGCTGGATGGAGCTGACCTTCGACCGCATGCTCATCCAACCCGACACGATCATTCCCGTCCATGCCCGCGTCGTGGATGTGCCTGGGTACGCCGTCGATAGGCAAGGCCACATCCTGGGCAAAGGCCACGCCGTGCGCGACAGCGTCGAGTGGACCCTGCCGATCCTCTGGCCCATCGACCTCCTGAATCTGCCCCGCCGCGGACCTCGCCCCACGCTGAAGGCCGAAACCCGGCTCACTCTCAAGGTTCTGGATGACCTCGGCGTGCCGGGGTCGCAACCGCTCACGCAAGACCCCTACGGCCTCTACCGCCGTCAGCCGAGCGCCTACACTCCGCCGCCCAGCGCTCCGCCCGAGCCTTCTGTCCAGATGGAGCCGGTGAACGCGGCTCCGTATTCACCGCAGGAGATTGCACCCCCGCCGCCCATTCTCCGCACCGCAAGCGCAGCCGCCCGCCCGGGGCGCATGCCCTACGTAGGGCCCGGCGCGGACCGGCAGGAGAATCAACAGCAGCCCGTCACTTTGGTTTTTAATAATGGTCAGCCGCCGGCTCTGGTTTACAACTACGTGGTCACTCCGACGACCCTGTATGTGCTCGACGGCTACCGCTATGCCGTCCCGCTCAACGTGGTGGATGTGGTTGCCACCGACCGTGTGAACCGCATGGCAGGTGTTGATTTCCACCTGCCTGTCCGCTCGCAATAGCAGGTCTCCGGCAGGTTTGCCTCGCTCCTCCTCCACGCGGGCAGGAGTATGCTCAAGGTGTGGTTTGCAAGGGGAAATCTCCCAGAGGGGATTCATGACCACATCGACCGTGCCCGTCGTCCGCGCTCCTCGCGGAACCAGCCTGCGCTGCAAAGGCTGGCAGCAGGAAGCCGCGCTCCGCTGCCTGATGAACAACCTCGATCCCGAGGTGGCCGAGCGCCCGGAGGATCTCGTCGTCTACGGCGGCATCGGACGCGCCGCCCGCAACTGGGAGTGCTTCCACGCCATCGTGCGCGAGCTTGAACAGTTGGGCGACGAGGACACGCTGCTCGTTCAGTCCGGCAAGCCTGTCGCGGTCTTTCCAACGCACGCCATGGCGCCACGCGTCCTTATCGCCAACTCCAACCTCGTGGGCAAATGGGCTACGTGGGAGCACTTTCATGAGCTGGACCGCAAGGGCCTGATCATGTACGGCCAGATGACCGCCGGCAGCTGGATCTACATCGGCACGCAGGGCATTCTGCAGGGCACCTTCCAGACCTTTGCCGCGCTTGCGGAGCAGCACTTCGGCGGCTCATTGCAGGGCAGGCTTGTTGTCACCGGCGGTATGGGTGGCATGGGCGGCGCGCAGCCGCTCTCCGTTACTCTGAACGGCGGCGTGGTTCTGGTGATTGAGGTGGACCGCAGCCGCATCCAGCGCCGCATCGACACGCGTTACTGCGATACGCTCGCCGAAGATCTCGATGAGGCACTGCGCCTCTGCGAGACCGCGCGGCGCGAGGGCCGCGCGCTTTCGGTCGGACTTGTCGGCAACTGCGCCGATGTGTTGCCCGAGATCGTACGCCGTGGCGTGCAGGTCGATGTCGTCACCGACCAGACCAGCGCGCACGATCCGCTGAATGGCTACATCCCGCAGGGACTCACACTCGAGCAGGCCGCTGCGCTGCGTTCGCGCGACCCGGAAGAGTACGTCCGCCGTTCCACCGCGTCGATGGTGGTGCATGTCAACGCGATGCTTGCTCTGCAGCGAGCCGGCTCGGTTGCATTTGACTACGGCAACAATATCCGCCGCTTTGCGTTGGATGCCGGCTGCCCCGATGCCTTTCTCATTCCCGGCTTCGTGCCGGAGTACATCCGTCCGCTCTTCTGCACCGGTCAGGGCCCGTTCAGGTGGGTCGCGCTTTCTGGTGATCCGCGCGACATCGACCGGACAGACCAGCTTGCTCTCGAGCTCTTTCCCGACAACGAGATTCTCACCCGATGGCTCAGTCTTGCCCGCGGCCGTTTCGCGTTTCAGGGGCTGCCTGCGCGCATCTGCTGGCTGGGTTATGGGGAGCGCGCCCGCATGGGCCTGGCCATCAACGAGCTTGTGCGCAAAGGCGAAATCTCCGCGCCCATTGCCATGGGCCGCGACCATCTCGACACCGGCTCGGTCGCCAGCCCCTATCGTGAAACAGAAAAGATGCTGGACGGATCGGATGCCGTCGCCGACTGGCCCATCCTCAACGCGCTGCTTAACACCGCCTCGGGCGCCACATGGGTCAGCTTCCATCACGGCGGCGGAGTGGGCATGGGCTACTCGCTTCACGCGGGGCAGGTGACCGTGGCCGACGGCACCGACGAAGCCGCACGCCGGATTGCACGCGTGCTCAACAACGACCCAGGCCTCGGCGTGGTGCGCCACGCAGACGCGGGGTATGAGCTGGCCCGCACCACCGCCCGCAACCGCGGCATTCACATCCCCATGGTGGTTCGCTGAACATGCCCAACACGATCGCGGTGATCAATATCGGTCAGCTCGTGACCCTTGCAGGGCCGGCGCGCCCGCGCGAGAGCAGGGAACTGAGCGAGCCTGGCCTGATCACCGACGCCGCCATGCTCATTCAGGATGGCCAGATTGAAGCCGTAGGCAAATACAGCGATCTGCTGCCCACCATTCCCCAGTTTGCCCACGTTGTGGATGCAGCAGGCCATTGCGTTACGCCCGGCTTTGTGGACGCCCACACGCACCTCGTCTTCGCAGGCAATCGCGCCGCAGAGTTCGAGCAGCGCGTTGCCGGACAGACCTATCAGCAGATTGCCGAAAATGGCGGCGGTATTCTGCGCACGGTTCGGCTCACGCGAGCCGCATCGGAGGACGAGCTATTTGCGCAGGCGCGGCGTCACCTCGCATGGATGATGCGCTGCGGCACCACCACGGTGGAAGCCAAGTCCGGCTACGGCCTTGACCGCGACACCGAGCTGCGCATGCTGCGCGTGATTGCCCGCCTCGCGGACGAGGGCTTCGCCACTGTGATTCCCACGCTGCTGGCGGCGCATGCCCTGCCGCCGGAGTTCTCCAGCCACCGCGCCGCCTATGTCCGCTGGGTCGCTAATGATTTCATTCCCGAGGTTGCGGAGGCGCGCCTCGCGGCCTTTTGCGATGCATTCTGCGACGAGCACGGCTTCACCATCGATGAGACGCGCACCATCCTGGAGGCCGCGTCCCATCACGGCATGGAGTTGCGCCTTCACTGCGAGCAGTTCCGCTCCGGCTCGGGCGCAGAACTCGCCGCAGCGATGCGCTGCCGCACCGCCGACCATCTCGAAGTGGCGACGCGTGAGTCGCTGCTTGCGCTGAAAGCCGCGGATGTGCAGCCGGTTCTTCTGCCGGGCTCGGTCTTTGCGCTTGGCAGCAGCGCCTATCCCCCCGCGCGGCTCATGATCGACTTCGAGATGCCCATCGTTCTGGCCACCGACTTCAATCCCGGCTCTTCGCCCATCGTCTCCATGCCATTCATCCTCTCGCTTGCCTGTCTTCACATGGGCCTCTCGCCTGCCGAGGCGCTCACCGCAGCCACCATCAACGCCGCATGGAGCCTTGGTCTCGGCCGCCGCGTGGGTTCGATCGAGGCTGGCAAGCAGGCTGATTTTCTGATCCACGAATTCGACGATTATCGCGAGCTGGCCTACTTCATCGCCTCGCCCGCGCACCCGCGTGTCTTCACCTCCGGCATCGAAATCAACTTTGCCTGACGCGCCACCGCTGACCACAGGAAAATGCTGTGCGCCCGGTCACGTTTCGACCATCGATGTCGCTTGGTATGATGGGGAGCGAAAATTTACAGCCGCGTTCCGTGCGGCTCGCCAAGGAGAACGTAATGTCCCACGAGAAATTCGCCAGCGCTGTTCCGACAAAGATCCTGGTCCCTGTTGACTTCAGCTCTTCCTCGCACGCAGCGCTGGATGCGGCCACCGAACAGGCCGAAAAGTTTCACGCGGAGATCGTCCTGCTCCACGTCATTCCTGCTTTTCCCAACGTCTCCATCCCCGACTCCATTACGGAAGCCAGCGTTGTGGAGGAGGCGCAGAAGGCAGCCAAAGAGCGCTTCGCCGTCTCCCAAAAGGCGCTCGCTGCGAAGGGTATCCAGATGAGCTCCAGTGTGGAAGTGGGCAACGACATTGCGGGTGCCATTCTCGATGCGGCCGATCGCGAAAACGCCGACTTGATTGTCATCTCTACGCACGGCCTCTCCGGCTGGTATCCGATGGTCTTCGGCTCCATCGCCGAAAAGATCGTTAAGCTGGCGCAGTGCCCCGTGCTGCTGCTGCGCACGCCTAAGCCAGAGACTACGGCCAAGGTTCCCTTTGGCCGCTCGATGGAGTGGTGGTAGTCGACTCCAGGCGCGCGCATCTTTTCATCGTGATGCGCGCCGAGTGTGCGTCGAGTTGCAGCCGCAGCATTGCGGTGCTGATTATTCCACCGTAACGGACTTGGCCAGGTTGCGTGGCTGGTCTACGTCGCAACCGCGCCGCACCGCGATGTAGTAAGCCAGCAACTGCAGCGGGACAATCTCAATCAGCGGGGAGAGCAGCTCAATCGAGGGGGGCACGTGAATCACGTGCTCCACCAGCTCGCCAATCGTCGTGTCGCCCTCTGTCGCAACGGCAATTACGCGTCCGCTGCGCGCGGTCACTTCCTGGATATTCGAGAGCGTCTTTTCATAGCGCAGCCTGGATGCCGGGTCGCCTTCATCGCGCGTCGCCAGCACCACTACGGGCAGCGACTCGTCAATCAGCGCATTCGGTCCATGCTTCATCTCGCCCGCCGGATAACCCTCGGCGTGGATATACGAGATCTCCTTCAGCTTCAGCGCGCCTTCCAGCGCAATCGGAAAGTGAATGCCGCGGCCCAGGTAGAGGAAGTCGCGCGCGTTGGCAAAATCCTTTGCCAGTTGCTCGCACTGGCCTGACCGAGCCTTGAGCACCTCTTCAATCTTCGCCGGAACGCGGCCCAGTTCTTCCATCAGCGCAATGGCCTGGGTGCGATCCAGCTTGCCGCGCAGTTGAGCCATCTTCATCGCGAGCAGAAACAGCGCCGTCAGTTGCGACGTGAACGCCTTTGTGGAGGCAACGCCAATCTCAGGACCCGCGTGCGTGTAGATGGCCCCGTGCGCCTCGCGCGCAACCATGGCCCCCACCACGTTGCAGATGGCCACGGTCTTTGAGCCCAGGTTCTTCATCTCGCGCTGCGCCGCCAGAGTGTCGGCCGTCTCGCCCGACTGCGTAATGAGCAGCCCCAGCGCCTCCGGCCCGGCAATTGGATCGCGGTAGCGGTACTCGCTTGCATAGTCCACATCTACCGGCAGCCGCGCCAGGCGCTCGATCATGTACTTGCCCGCCAGCGCCGCATGCCAGCTTGTTCCGCAGGCCGCGATGTTGATGCTCTGCGCCGCCGCAAGCTCCGCGTCGCTGATCTCCATCTCGCCCAGGAAGACTTTGCCCGAATCGAGAGAGACGCGGCCCATCGTGGTGTCGCGAATCGCCCGCGGCTGCTCCCAGATTTCTTTGAGCATGAAGTGCTTGTAGCCGCCCTTTTCCGCCTGGATCGGGTCCCACTGGATGTGCGTGATGGCGCGCTGAATCGGCTTGCCATCAAAGTCAGTCAGCTCCACGCCGGCCTTGGTCAGGATTGCCATGTCGCCATCGGCAAGGAAATAGAAATCGCGCGTGTGGTGCAGGATACCCGGCACATCCGACGCGACAAACGACTCGCCCTGGCCCACTCCGATGACCACTGGCGGTCCCGAGCGCGCGACCACAATTTTGTCCGGCTCGGCGGCGGAGAGAATGCCCAATGCAAACGCGCCCGTCAGTTGCTTCACGGCACGCCGTACGGCCACTTCCAGCGCAACCGGGGCTCCGGCTGCCTCTGTATCCTTCTGGATTTGTTCGATCAGGTGGGCAATGATCTCGGTGTCGGTTTCGGTGACGAACTTGTGTCCCTTCGCGGTGAGCTCGCGCTTCAGCTCGAGGTAGTTCTCTACGATTCCGTTATGGACAACGACAATGCGCCCCGTGCAGTCGCGATGCGGATGCGCGTTCTCTTCCGTGGGGCGGCCATGCGTGGCCCAGCGCGTATGGCCAATGCCAAACGTTCCATCGAGAGGGCGCTCTTTCAGCGCATCTTCAAGATTGTGCAGTTTGCTCGGAGCACGCCTGACTTCGAGGGTGGGCCGGTCGGGACTGCCCACGGCAATTCCCGCAGAGTCGTACCCGCGATACTCAAGGCGCCTGAGTCCCTCAAGAATGACAGGGACCACCTTCTTGGGACCTACATAACCAACGATTCCGCACATGGAACGATTCTATGCGACCGTCAAGGCCGGGCGCAGACTTCCGCGCTGAACGACGGCCCGATTGCGACGCTGAAACCGTTGAGGCGACCCGCGCAGGCAGGGCTTATTCCTCAATGCGGTATGTGAATTCCTCGATGACCGGATTGGTCAGGACTTCGCGCGCAATGCGCTCGACTTCGGCTCCGGCGGCCTCGCTGCTCATTCCATCCGCAAGGGACAGCACGAAATACTTCCCCTGCCGCACCGCGTCCACGCCGGAGAACCCGATCTTCCGCAGTGCATTCTGGATTGTCTGGCCCTGGGGGTCCAGAACCGATGACTTCAAAGTGACATAGACATGTGCCTTCATCATTGGTGATTATAGTGGTCCGGGGCCCGTCTCGTTGAGCGCCGTTGCTCCGGGTGCCGGCCGGATCACCCCTCCGCTGCGGCTTCCATCTTCCACGCTTGCCGTGAAACACTCGGTCAAGACACTTTGTGCTCACCTTCCGCTTTTGGGTCAACCCGGAGTGAGCCTTTCAAACCCAGCACGTACTCGAGGAGGCGTTACAACAATATGGTCAACTATCTTGAATTACCAATCGGAGATCGCTCCCCTGAAGTCTTCCGGGCGGTGATTGAGATTCCCAAAGACGCGACCAACAAGTTTGAGTACGACAAGCAACTCCACGTCTTCAAGCTCGATCGCAATCTGCATTCCCCGGTTCATTATCCCGGCGACTACGGCTTTATTCCATCCACGCTCAGCGACGACGGCGATCCGCTCGACGTGCTCGTGCTTGTCCCCGGTCCAAGCTTTCCCGCCTGCGTGCAGGAGGTGCGTCCCATCGGTCTGCTTGAGATGCTCGACCAGGGCGTGCTCGATGAGAAGGTCCTTGCCGTGGGCAAGAACAATCCCCGCTACGCCAACGTGTGGAACTACACAGACATCTATCCCCACCTGCTCAAGGAGATTACGCACTTCTTCTCCATCTACAAGGATCTTGAGGGCAAGCGGGTCGAGGTGAGGGAATGGCACGACGCGGCCTATGCGCGCGATCACGTCATCCGCGCGGCCAAGGCGTTTGACGACAACAAGGCGAGGCAAGCTGCGGCCAAGTAGGCGCAGGTTGTTCACGAATGGGCTGCATCGCTCACGGTGCGGCCCGTTTCTTATCCGGATCCGTTCAGGGTACGCGCACGTCTGCTGCGCGGCGCCGTGCTTCAATCGCCCAATACACCAGCGGCCCCACCAGCGCCACCACCGCGGCGAACGTAATCGCCGGCACCGATCCCATCAGCTTCTCATCGCGCGCGGCGTACAGCGCATATCCGATCAGCACCGCAGGACCCACGCCCAGCAGGCAGGCCGCTGTCATATTGCCTGCTTTGAATGGCCGCTCCAGTTGCGGTTCGCGCACGCGCAGCACGATCAGCGCAAGAAACTCCAAGAGCAAGCTCGATCCGTAGAGAATCAGGTCAATCGAAATCAGCCTCTCAAATGGCAGCCGCAGGGCCAGCGCCCAGCCAGCGCCGCACACCAGCACGCTCACCCAGGGCACGCCGTACCGGTTGCGCCGCGCGAGTGCCGCTGGCAGCAGCCCGTCTTCGGCCATCGCCATCGGCAGGCGGGTGTAGCTCATCATCAGCGCGTTAAACATGCCCACGCCGCAGATGACGCCGCCGACCACGACCGCCAGCCCCAGCGCGGGCCCGCCCAGCTTCGCAGCCGCGCCCGCCCAGTCGCCGGTTGAAAAGCTCGCTACGGAGAATCCGCTCAGCGCCAGCGCCAACAGGGGCAGAATGTAGGTGACAGCCGCGAGCCCTGCCGCCATCACCATCGCGCGCGGATAGTTCCGCTGCGGATCCTCCACCTCTGCCGCCACTGTCGATGCGTTATCCCATCCCATGAAGTTCCACATCGCCACCAGCACGGCGGTTGAAAGGCCACCAGCCGTACCGCTGCGGCCCCACTGCACCGCGGGATGGAAGGTGATCCCGTGCCACAGGCCAAGCGCAAGAAACACAGCGAATGGAGCCAGCAGCGCCACAAACAGTCCCATCGACCCCTCGCCGACCGCCGTCGCTCCGCGCAAGTTCCACAGGCACGACAGCGCCACCACCGCCAGCGACCAGCCGTAGCCTCGCCAGCCAATCGTGAGCGCGGCGTGGAATTGGCCCAGATAGAGCACAAAGATCGCGGGGTAGATGGCCATGTCAAAGACGCTCGCTGTGAGTGAAAGCCACGCCTCCTGAAATCCCCAGAACGGCCCCAGCGCACGCCGTACCCACACGTAGTACCCGCCCTCGGCAGGGATGGCGCTGGCCAGTTCGCCGATCATTAGTGCTGTTGGCAGGCTCCAGATGAGCGGCAGCACGGCCAGAATGACAATCGCCCGCTCGTAGCCCGCGCCGCCCAGAATGTCTTCGATGCCATAGGGGCCCCCCGCCACCATGAAGTAGGTGGCCGCAATCAACGGCAGCAGACGCATCTTGCGCGTGGCCGGAGCAGAAGAGAAACGTGGCATGAGGTTGAATCTACCAACTCGATCGCGCTGCATCCAAGCTGTATGATTGCGGCGCAGCCAGACGACCCCGCTGCGCAACGCGACGCCTTCGGTCTGCCACTGGAGAAGGGAATCGGAAGGAGCAATGCTCCGCTCCATGCTTTCTGGTAGAATCCGCATAGACCCGGAGAGATGGCCGAGTGGCTGAAGGCGGCGGTTTGCTAAACCGTTATAGGGTCAAAAGCTCTATCGGGGGTTCGAATCCCCCTCTCTCCGCCAGCGTCACTATTCTGCAATCAATCACTTACATCGAAATATGTACCTGCACGCGTGCAGTGCGTGCGAAGCCTAATTGTTGTGTAAGGCGAGCCCGTGTGATTGGCTGATGGGATTGCGGGAATTACCCATCGGCTATCCTTACGGAATTAAATGCCGATGCCATTTTCTATTTGTGCAATCAAGAAATGGCTTTGACCTCGTGTCTTCTCACTATTGGATTGCACTCCTCAGGACTTGTAAGTCTCGCAA
>JAGWML010000050.1 GCA_028873155.1 Acidobacteriota bacterium | reverse complement strand
GAGAAAGGCCAGGAACTAGAGGCCAAGAGCTGGGAGCTAAAACAACCGGGCCGGGAGGAAGTGTCCTCCGGGGACATGTAAACCGGCCGTCATCCGAAGTCAGGAGAAGAAATGGCACGTTATACCGGAGCAGTCTGCCGCCTTTGCCGTCGCGAAGGCACCAAGCTTTTTTTGAAGGGCGCCAAGTGCACCTCGGATCGTTGCCCGCTGGAGAAGCGCAACTTTGCGCCAGGCCAGCATGGCAAGGACCGCAAGGCTAAGATTGTGGGCTATGGCCTGCAACTGCATGAAAAGCAGAAGGCCAAGCGCATGTACTTCACGCTGGAGGGCCAGTTCCGCGCCTACTACGAGAAGGCAAGCCGCGCGCAGGGCGTGACCGGCGAGCTGCTGATTCAGCAACTGGAGCGCCGTCTGGACAACGTCGCGTTTCGTCTGGGCTTTGCCATGTCGCGCCGTCAGGCCCGGCAGGTGGTGCGCCACGGCCACGTCACGGTGAACGGCAAGAAGGTGAACATCCCGTCGTTCCAGGTGAACGTGGGCGATGAGATTGCCATTCGCGAGGCTGCGAAGAAGATGATCATTGTGGAGCAGGCTGCGCAGTTTGCTGCATCCAATCCTGTTCCGGCGTGGCTTGAGGCGAATTTTGAGAATATGTCCGGCCGTGTGCTGAGCCTGCCCGGACGCAAGGACGTGAACCTGCCCGTCAACGAGCAGCTGATCGTGGAGTTGTACAGCAAGTAAAGGGACCAGGGACCAGGAACATCGGGATTAGGGACAGGGAGGTTCGCAAGCGCTGCCTCAAGTTCCTTTTCCCTGGTTCCTTCATCCCTAATCTCTCATTTCAACCGAAGGAGAACTTGCGCGGCCGCCGCAAAATGCATCGCGACGTGCATGCCGCGCGGGAAAAGAGACGAAGTTATGTTGTGGAGAGGATTTCAAAAACCGAAGCGCCTGGCAGTGGATGCCGAGACGCTGACCGAAACTTTCGGCAAGTTCAGCGCCCAGCCTTTTGAGCGCGGATTTGGCACAACCATTGGCAACGCCCTGCGCCGCACGCTGTTGAGCTCGATTGAGGGCGCGGCAGTGACGGCTGTACGCATCGAGGGCGTGCTGCACGAGTTTCAATCGATCCCCGGAGTGGTGGAAGACGCCACCGACATCATTCTGAATCTGAAGCAGGTTCCCTTCAAGCTGTCCGGCGAGGGCCCGAAGGCGCTGTATCTGCGCTCGGACCAGCCCGGCGTGGTGACCAGCGGCATGATTGAAGCCGACGGCGACGTGGAGATTCTGGATAAAGACGTGTACATCGCCACGGTGTCCGAGGGCGGACGGCTCGAAATGGAAATGCGCCTGAAGCGCGGGCGCGGCTATGTTTCCGCCGACAAAAATTTTGATGGCGACCTGGGTCTGGGATTCATCCCGGTGGATTCAGTGCACTCGCCTGTGCGCCGCGTGAACTACCTGGTGGAAGCGGCGCGTCTGGGACAGATCACGGACTATGACAAGCTGACGATGGAAGTGTGGACCAACGGCGCCGTGGCGCCGGCCGACGCAGTGGGCCTGGCGGCGAAGCTGCTGAAGGACCACATGAACATCTTCATCAACTTTGAAGAAGAGATCGAGGCGGAGTCGCGTGGCGAGGAAGGCCGCGTGATGCTGCGCAACGACAATCTGAACCGCTCGGTGGAAGAGCTGGAGCTGAGCGTGCGCAGTTACAACTGCCTGAAGAACGCGAACATTCAGACGATCGGCGAGCTGGTGCAGAAGACCGAAGCCGAGATGCTGAAGACCAAGAACTTCGGACGCAAGAGCCTGAACGAGATCAAGGAGATTCTTGCGCAGATGGGTCTTTCGCTGGGCATGAAGATCGACGAGAACGGCAACGCGGTTCCGGGGCCGACGAGCATTCCTCCGGCGACTGCGCTCTCGGCCAGCTACGGACACTTTGACGACGAGGACGAGCCGCTGGATTCGGTTGACCTGCAGCTGCCCACGGAGACGGAGAATTTTTAGAAACAGCTACTAGCTTCTAGCTACTAGCTCTTAGCTTGAGTGAGTTGGAACCTGCAGCTCTGGTTCTCATTTGCCGGCTAGAGAGTAAGTGGCTGGAAGCTGGAGGCACGTTGAGATTTCAAGAAGCGACTCGATTCTAGCTTTCTGGTGGGAATACCAAATTGCCGGTTCCGCGGCAATCGAGCTAGAAGCTAGGAGCCAGAAGCTAGGAGCTAGAGATGCGCCATCGCAATGCAGGATTCAAACTCGGACGCAACACCAGCCACCGCCGCGCGCTGCTGCGCAACCTGGTGACGTCTGTGATTGTTGAAGATCGTGTGGAGACGACCGTGGCCAAGGCCAAGGCGGTGCGACCGCACGTGGAGAAGATGATTACGCTGGGAAAGAAGGGCGACGTGCACGCACGGCGGCAGGCGCTGAGCTTTCTCCAGACGGACGAGGCCGTGACACGGCTGTTTGACACCGTTGCGCCGCGTTACGGCGACCGCAACGGCGGCTATCTGCGCATCGTGCGCACGGGCTTCCAGAAGGGCGATGGGGCGGAGAAGGCCTTCATCGAACTGCTGGGCGCGGAGAAGCAACTGGACGAGAAGCGGCAGAAGCGCGCCGAGGTCAAGGCGAAGAAGCGTGCCGAGCTCGAAAAGCAGCTGGAAGACGCCAAGAAGGAAGAAGGGGCCGAGGGCGGCGAAGAGGCCGCGTAAGCTCCCGCTTTCGTCAACGAAGCTCTCCTGCGTTGGCAGGATCAAACGGGCACATCCCATTGAGGGGTGTGCCCGTTTTCTTTGCATCCTGGATGGGCGCGCGTTCGCGGTGCGTTATTCCGCGGCGGGCGGCAGGACGCGTTCGATGCGGCGGTCGGGTACGAGCCACATGAGGGCGACGCAAACAAAGATGGCCTGTGCCAGAAGGCGGTGGACGAAGGCGAGCGGGAGAGCCACGGCATAGAGCACGACGGAGACGACGCCTTTGCGATCGGCGCCGATGGCCGTTGCCAGAATCGATCGCCTGCCGTCCGCCGCGATGAGCGTGCGGGCGAGGATCCAGTACGCGATGCCGGCCATCATCAGCACGGTGCCGTAGAGAGCCGTGGGGACGGCGCCGAAGTTGTTCTCGCCCATCCAGCCGGTGACGAAGGGGAGCAGGGAGAGCCAGAAGAGCAGATGGAGATTGGCCCAGAGCACTCCGCCGGAGACGCGCTGCGCGGCATGCAGCATGTGATGGTGATTGTTCCAGTAGATGCCGATATAGACGAAGCTCAGCACGTAGCTGAGAAAGACCGGCAGCAGGGGCGCAAGCGCGCTGAGCTGCTCGCTGCGGGGGATGTGCAGGTCGAGCACCATGATGGTGATGATGATGGCGAGTACGCCATCACTGAAGGCTTCAAGACGCGCCTTGTGCATGGGACCTCTCCGACAGGCGGTTTGGGAGCAGTGTTGCGTGGCGTCGGACTCAAGGCCACACTGATGACTCGATTGTAACTGCCGAATGGGTGGTAACTGGCCCGTTGGTGCGTAACCGGATGGGGAGCGGGCCCTGCACGTTGGTGGTGTCGACGACGAAGCGCAACGACAGAATACTGGATGCATGATTCTTCGACCGGCGGAACCCAGGGATGCATTAGGGTTGGCACGCGTGCATGTTCGCTCGTGGCAGGCTGCGTATCGCGGATTGATTGCGGATGAGTATCTGGACCGGCTGCGCGCGGAGGATCGAGCCGCGCGGTACGATTTTTCGCATGTGGACCCGCTGAAGCCGCATACCACTGTCGCCATCGAGGGCGATAAAGTGTGCGGCTTTGTGACGGTGGGTCCGGCGCGCGATGCAGCGATGAAAAACTTCGGCGAGCTGTTGGCGCTGTACGTCGATCCGGACCGCTGGAAGCGGGGCGTTGGCGGGGCACTGGTCCGTGCGGGGCGCGAGCGGCTGATGGAACAGGGCTATCGCAACGCCTACCTCTGGCTGCTGTCAGGCAATCTGCGCGCAGGACGGTTTTATGTGAGAGACCGCTGGATACGGGATGGAACGCAGCGCATGGAAGTGGTTTGGGGCGTCCTGCTGGAAGAGGAGCGCTTCCGCCGCAAATTGGCGTGAGAGGCGGCGGTGTTCGGAGCTAAGCGGTATGGCTGAGCTTCTCGGGGCGAAAGATGCGCAGGACGAGGTAAGAGAGAACGAGTAATGTGAGCGCTCCGCAGCAGTCGAGGAGGACGTCGCGCGGCGAGCCGGTGCGCTGCCGGAGAAAATGCTGATGGAACTCGTCGGAGCTGGCGACGACGCCGCAGCCGAGGACGGCCAGAATCGCGTCCTGCCAGAAACGTGAGTTGGGCAGTGTGTGCCACCAGGCGCGCAGCCAGAGCAGGCCATAGACTCCGTAGCCGAAGAAGTGCATTCCTTTGCGAATAAAGAAGTGAATGATGTGCCAGCGGTGCTCGGGCACATGACCGAAGATCGATTCATAGAGCCAGCGAAATGGGCCGCTGGTGTAATCGGAACTGAAGGCATTCGACGAGGTAATGGCGATCATGATGGTGCCGATGATGACGGGCAACCATGCACTGAGCCTGCTGGTGCGATGAGCGGGAGAGTCAGATGTTTCGGACAAAGCAATCAGCCTTTCGTGCATCGTTGTCCGGGCATTGCCACGGAGGAGTTGTCCGGCACTTGCTGCTGTGTGCGTCTGGAGAGTCACCGTTCGCACGAGCCGGAGCTATTCGACGCGATAATTGGGAGCTTCGCGGGTGATGATGACGTCGTGGACGTGGCTCTCGCGCAGGCCGGCATTGGAGATGCGCACGAACTGGGCCTTCTCCTGCAAGTCCTGAATGGAGCTGCAGCCCACGTAACCCATGCCCGAGCGCAGGCCGCCGACGAGCTGATAGACCATGGATTCCAGAGGCCCGCGATAGGGCACGCGGCCTTCAATGCCTTCGGGGACAAACTTGGCGAGACGGTTCTGGCTGGCGCGCTCGCGCTGCACCACACCTTCCGTGCCGATCTCGCGGCTGGCCATATCCTCAGTGCTCTGGAAGTAGCGCTCGCCGGAGCCCTGGCTCATGGCGGTGAGCGATCCCATGCCGCGATAGCTCTTGAAGCTGCGGCCCTGGTAAAGGATGGTCTCGCCGGGACTCTCGTCCACGCCGGCGAAGAGCGAGCCAATCATGACGGTGCTTGCGCCGGCGGCGATGGCCTTGGTCACTTCGCCGGAGTACTTGATGCCGCCGTCTGCGATGACCGGGATGCCGTGTTCGCGTGCTGCGCGGGAGGCCTCAGCGATGGCGGTAATCTGCGGCATGCCGGCGCCGGTGACCATACGCGTGGTGCAGATGGAGCCGGGGCCGATACCGACCTTCACAGCGTCTGCGCCCGCGTCGATTAGAGCCTTGGCGCCCTCGTAGGTGGCCACGTTGCCGGCGAGGAGTGCAACGTGCGGGAAGGCCCTCTTGACCTCGCGGACCGCTTCCAGCACGCGCGACGAGTGACCGTGGGCGGAGTCAATGGCGAGCACGTCGGCGCGGGCATTGACGAGCTCCGCGGCGCGCTCCAGGTAGTCGCCTGTGGCGCCGATGGCTCCGCCGACGCGGAGACGGCCCTGGGCGTCCTTGCTGGCGTTGGGGTATTTCAGCTTCTTCTGGATATCTTTGACGGTGATGAGGCCCTTCAGATTGTACTGATCGTCCACCACGAGCAGCTTTTCCACGCGGTGCTTATGGAGGATGAGCTCGGCCTCTTCGAGCGTGGTGCCGACGGGGACGGTGATGAGGTCTTCCTTGGTCATCACGTCGCCGATGGGGATGTCGGTGCGGGTTTCGAAGCGCAGGTCGCGGTTGGTGAGGATGCCGACGAGCTTCTTGCCGCGGGTTACGGGCACGCCGGAGATCTTGTAGCGGCGCATGACATCGAGGGCGTCGCCGATCATCTGGTCGGGGCCGATGGTGACGGGGTCGACAATCATGCCGCTCTCGGAGCGCTTGACTTTGTCGATCTCGCCTGCCTGATCCACGATGGTGAGATTGCGATGGACGATGCCGATGCCGCCGAGCTGGGCCATGGCGATGGCCATACGCGACTCGGTGACGGTGTCCATGGCAGAGGAGATGAGCGGCGTGTTGAGCGTGATGTCGCGAGTGAGCTGGGTTTGCGTGCTCACCGTGGCGGGCACAACGTCGCTGTAGGCGGGCACCAGCAGCACGTCGTCGAAGGTCAGGGCTTCCGGCAGAGAATTAGAGAGCATAATAGCTGGATGCGCCTGGCAGCGCGGAGATTCGAGTCTCCGGCGCGGCAGGCGCTTTCACCTATTGTAGCGGAGGTGGTGGGCCCGGACCCTGGGTTCGGACCTTTTACGCCGCGGGTGCGATCTTCTTGCGCGTTTTGCGCGCCGCTTTGATCAGGATGCGGAGGGCTTCATTGACTGACTTTGCATCGGGGAAGGCGGCGGCAACATCCGGGGCGAGAGTGACCATGACCGTGTCCGGGCGGAAGCGATTCGCGTATTTTCCGCGGATACCGTTTGAGAAGTCGTGCTCGGGGCGCATGGAATCGCCTTTCGGTGCGGCCCGCTTAGATGTCTTGTTCATATTGCCTCCTTTCCCGTGATTCAGCTTTGCGCGCACTGATGATGCGGATGGTGTGGTCGTCGTCTGTATGCACTACAACCAAAAATAATTGATTGATCATCTACTTCACACATGTTCAGTAGTAGCGGTCAGTAAGAAGTTTTCGAGGTGGTTGACAGGAAAGGCTTTCCTGGTCAAGTCTTTCCCGAGAAGATCAAACTTATACTCCTATTTGCCTGCGACTAAAAGGTTTCCTGCGTGGACAATGTATCGTCACGCCCACCAAGGTATATCCGATCTACCGTTACGTCGAATGTATGACCACATTTTGAATCGGGGCAAGTTACCTCCGGATGTTGGAAGTTTTCTTGGCGAAGTTTATCTCGGAACTTGGAGACCCCAACGCTGGGTACGGTATCGTCTGCCCCTAATTGAACCCATTTCCGACATTTTGGGCAGAACACTCCGTATTTGGTCCTTATGGGCTTTAAGGGGTCTGGTTTGGTCTGGCGCGGTGCGTCTGTCATAACTTCGCTGCCTTTCACAAACTGACACTAGAATACGCGTATGGCTGATTCTGGAAACGACAAACTCGACCATATCTTAAAGCGAATGCTAGAAACTCCGCCGCTGTCCGAGGCGGAACTCAGCGCACGGCTTAAAGCGGAGCGAGAAGCAAAGAAACAGGTTCGGGAGGAGTCTGACAAACGCCGAAAGGCTAAAAATCTCGGCCAGTGGATATAAACGAGTTGTGGGTCATCCCGCTGTTTGCCGATTTATCGTTCGCAAGCGGGGATGGGGTCAGGTTGGGATACATTTGCGTCTTTCTGGGGAGCCGAGTTTTGATTCCAGATTCCGCTTAGGTCCACGGTATTCGGTGTCTTTGGGTCTTTGCACGGATTGCACACTCGCCCGGTAGCCGAATCGAGCAAATAGCAACCTCCGGTTCCGAACCGCTCAAAATGATGCGCAGGGAATTGACGGCCAATTAACAGGCCGGATCCGAGTCCCACGCACAAGAAAGCCGCTGAAACAGCAACCAAGACCCACGTTTTCATAGAATCCCACAAGCCGTCCGAAAATGGACAAGACCCGGTATACGATCCGGGCGAACGGTAAGGCACTATTTTCTTGCTGTGTGCCGAATCAGCGCCTCGCGGATTTTCTCTATCAACTTAGGACCGTGATAGAGAATGCCAAGAATATCCGCGATAAGTTCTAGTACATGAGTGAAACTGTTCACTTGCTTTATCCCGGCGCGTGTACTTCACTCTGGCCACCGCCGGGAACCACTCTACCGCTTGTCCATTATTCGGACAACTCAAACTTGATTAGCTCTTTATAGGGCAGCGGATCGCGTGTGACCATGTTTCTCACGATTGATCTCAGCCTTGCGTGGATCCCACACAATCGATTGAGGCTGCACTTACACTCCCACCGGAAAGGGCTTGGGGCTGGACTCCTCATCGGTGTTCGCGCCGGAGCGCCAGCGCTCGAAGCGGCCCTGCAGCAGGCTCATGAGGCCGGTGTACCAGTAGCCGACGACGAAAAGCACAAGAAACGGCGCGGTGAAGAAGTTGTTGTTGGTGAAGGTGTAGAGGATGGCGAGGAAGAAATAACAGCCGATGAGCAGCTCGATCCACGGCGCGAGGACGAGGCGTTTGCGGTATTTCGCGGCCTGCGATTTCTCGCCCTTCTGCGCGACGCGATACTTGGGCGTGCGGACGAAGGCGCTCTTGATGCCGAGCAGGGCCTCCATGACGGCCTTGGTGTTGGTAACCGTAAGGCCGATGCCGAGCGCCATGAGGAACGGCAGATAGAGGAAGGTCTTCATCCAGGACTTCGGATAGAGCTCGCGCTGGCTGACCAGGTAGAAGACCGCGATGGAGAAGCTGGATGCGGTGAAGAGCGGGAAGTCGATGAGCAGCATCTGGAACCAGCCCTGATAGAAGCGCACGATCATGGCCGGAATGAGCAGCGCCGTCATGATGACCATGAGCGGATAGCTGAGGTTGGCCGTGAGGTGATAGACGGCTTCAATCTTGATGCGCCGCGGCACTTTCGACCGGAACATCATGGGCAGCACTTTGATGCTGGTCTGGATGAGGCCCTTGGCCCAGCGCGCCTGCTGGGTCTTGAAGGCGGTCATCTCGATAGGCAGTTCGGACGGGCACTCGATGTCAGGAAGGTATTTGAATTTCCAGCCGGCCATCTGCGAGCGATAGCTGAGGTCGGTGTCTTCGGTGAGTGTGTCGTGCTGCCAGCCGCCGCCGTCGGTGATGGCCTGGCGACGCCACATGCCAGCGGTGCCGTTGAAGTTGAAGAAGTCGCCGGAGCGTGCGCGTGCGCCGTGCTCGAGCACGAAGTGGCCGTCGAGCAGGATGGCCTCGATGCGCGTGAGCAGGCTGTAGTCGCGATTGAGGTGCGTCCAGCGGGTCTGCACCATGCCAATTTCGGGCTCTGCGAAGTGGTGGATGACGCGCATGAGCCAGTCCGTCGGTGGGACGAAGTCGGCGTCGAAGATGGCGACAAATTCGCCTTTGACGACTTTGAGGCCCGCGTCGAGCGCGCCGGCCTTGAAGCCGTGGCGATTGGTGCGGTGGATGTAGACGATGGGATGGCCCATGGCGGCGTAGCGCGCCACGATGGCGGATGCGACCTCCCTCGTTTCGTCAGTCGAGTCGTCGAGGACCTGAATCTCCAGCTTTTCGCGCGGATAGTCCATGGCGCAGACGGCTTCCACGAGACGGTCAATGACGAACTGCTCGTTGAAGATGGGCAACTGCACAGTGACGCGGGGCAGCTCATCGAAATGGCGCGGCGGGTTGGGATTGTAGTTCTTCTTGTATTTAAAGTAGAGGTAGCAGAGCGTGTAGCGGTGAATGCCGTAGATGGAGAGGACGATCATTACGGCGAAGTAGGGGATGAGCAGCGTGAGATCGAACCAGTTCCAGTGATAGAGGCCGCGAAAGGTCTGGTCGGCATACTGCATCTTGAGGTAGTGACGCAGACCGTTCTGGGGCGCGAATACGGACAATGCCGGGGCGAGACGAAAAAGGACGCCGGACAGTGCAGCAGAGCCTTTGAAACTAGCGGCAAGCGAGGCGAACAGGGCAGGGCCTCCACGACTGAGATCAAGGCAATTGTACGCGATGGAGCGCGAGCCGATGAGCCTGCGGTCGGTTGCAGGCCAACGCGGAGTTGGCGTAATGTTTCACAGTCAGGAGGCGTATGTCTTCGACCACTTTATCTGCTGTCATGGCCGCCGCGGGCGGCAGTTTTTTGCTGGAAGACCGGATGCCGGCGGAGGTGTTCACGCCGGAAGACATCAACGAGGAGCAGCGGCAGATTGCCTCGACCGCTGCTGAATTTGCCGAACATGAGGTGATGCCTGCGTTCGAGGAGATTGAGGCGAAGAAGCCGGGCGTGCTGCCGGGGCTGCTGCGCAAGGCGGGCGAGCTGGGGCTGACGGCGGTGGATATTCCCGAGGAGTATGGCGGGATGGGCTTGGACAAGGTGAGCTCGACGCTCATCACGGACCACATCTCCACGCTGGCCAGCTTTTCGACGGCGTTTGGCGCGCACATCGGCATCGCGTCGCTGCCGCTGATCTGGTACGGCACAGAAGAGCAGAAGCAGCGCTACCTGCCGAAGCTGGCGACGGCGGAGTGGATCGGCGCGTATGGGCTGTCGGAGGCAAGCTCCGGCTCGGACGCGATGAATATTCGCACGCGGGCGACGCTCTCCGCCGATGGCAAGAGTTACACGCTGAACGGCGAGAAGATGTGGATCACGAACGCGGCGATCGCCGGGCTTTACACGGTCTTTGCCAAGATAGACGGGGAGAAGTTTTCGGCATTTGTGATCGAGCGCGACACGCCGGGACTGACGGTGGGAGCCGAGGAGCACAAGCTGGGGATTCGCGGCTCGTCGACCTGCCCGCTGGTGCTGGCGGATTGCAAGGTGCCTGCGGAGAACCTGCTGGGCGAGCCGGGCAAGGGTCACCACATCGCCTTCAACGTGCTGAACGTGGGACGCTTCAAGCTGGGCGTGGCCTGCGTGGGCGGGGCGCGGCACGGCCTGGCGGAGATGATTCGCTATGCCAGGGAGCGGATGGCCTTTGGCAAGCCCATTGCGGAGTTTGGCCTGATCCAACGGAAGATTGCGGCGAGCGCGGCGCGGCTTTACGCGACGGAGTCGATGGCGTACCGCACGGCGGGCCTGATGGATGCGGCGATGAGCGAACTGAGCGCGGACAAGGCGCATGAGCCGCGAGAGATTCAGCGGCGCATTGAAGAGTATGCCGTGGAGTGCTCGATTCTGAAGATCTACGGATCGGAGATGCTCAGCCTGGTCTCCGACGAGCTGGTGGCCGTAATGGGCGGCTACGGCTACGTGGAGCACTATCCGGCGGAGCGCTTCTATCGTGATGCGCGGATTAACCGGATCTTTGAGGGGACGAACGAGATCAACCGCCTGATTGTGACGGGCTGGCTGATGAAGCGCGCGATGGCGGGCAAGCTGCCGCTGCTGGGGGCCATCAAGAAGCTCATGGATGAGGTAATGCAGCCGCCTTCGCTCGACGGCGCGGGCGATGCGGGCGAGCCGCTGGCGCATGAGGCGGCAGTGCTGGCGGCGACGCGGAAGATGGCGCTGTTTGCGGCAGGCGTGGCGAGCCAGCGCTTTATGGCCGGCCTGGAAGAACAGCAGGAGGTGATGGCGGATCTGGCGGACAGCATCGCGCAGGTTTACGCGCTGGAGTCTGCGCTGCTGCGCGCGCGCAAGCTGGATGCCGCGAGGCGGAGCCAGGCAAAGGTGGCGGCAGAGATGACCGGCATGCTGGCCGAGGAGGCGATGGCACAGTGCGACCAGGCGGCCAAGCGGGTGTTGGCAGCCTGCGGCGAGGGCGATACGCTGCGCACGCAACTGGTGATTCTGCGGCGGTTGGCGCGGATGGAGCCGGCGGATGGGGTGGCGCTGAGCCGGTCCGTGGCGCGCCGGTGTGTGGAGGCGCAGAAGTATCCCCTGTGAGATGGAAGGCGGGCGGGTGAGAGCCGGGCTCGCACCTTTTGAGTGGGATGCCGCGTCTTAGAATGGTAGAGGACAGCTTTCTGAGTTTGCCTGCAGCAACGCAGTGAGGTAAACCGGAGCCCGTCTGGTGGTATGGAGGAATTTGCATGGCCCTGATGAAGACATCCAATCCGGCGCTGGGCGACGAGACGTTTCGCCGGCTGGCGGGAAGCGGATATGGCGGCACGATTGATGCAGCGGATCGGATGACCCTGAACGGGACAGTCCACAAGACCGGCATTCTGCTGGTGTGCGCGCTGGCGACGGCGGCCTGGACGTGGCACTTGTTCCTGCAGTCGCGCGACATGAGTGCTGTGGCTCCGATGATGTTGCTGGGCGGCATCGGCGGATTCATCGCAGCGATGGTGACCATCTTCAAGAAGGAGTGGTCGCCGGCGACGGCGCCGATTTATGCGCTGCTGGAAGGGCTCTTTCTGGGCGGCACGTCGGCGATGTTTGATGTGCGCTATCCGGGCATCGGGATTCAGGCGGTGGGGCTGACGTTTGGCACGCTGTTTGTTTTGCTGCTGGCCTACAGCGCGCGCATCATCCGCGTGACGCAGAAGTTCCGCCTCGGCGTGATTGCGGCGACGGGCGGCATCATGGTCTTTTACCTGGCGCAGATGCTGCTGGGATTCTTCGGCGTGCACTTCTCGGCGGTGAATGGCTCCGGGATGCTGGGGATTGGCATCAGCCTGTTCATTGTGGCGATCGCCGCGCTGAACCTGGTGCTGGACTTCGACTTCATTGAGCAGGGTGTGGCCTACGGAGCGCCGCGCTACATGGAGTGGTACGGCGCCTTCGGCATCATGGTGACCCTGGTGTGGCTGTACCTGGAGATTCTGCGGCTGCTCTCGAAGATGCGCGACCGCAACTGAGCGCAAACTCGCTTCGGCTGTGTGCCGCAGGGCAGTTTCGCCCTTGGAATCTGACGCAAGAAGAACGCGGCTCGACCCCCTTGCAGGGAGATCGAGCCGCTTCTGTTTTCTGACACGCGAAAGAAGGACGATTCCACTCGACGCAATCGGGAGGGAATCTTTAACCGTTTGAGTCCGACTTCTCCTCTTCCTTCTTATCAATGAGCTCAGTGATCTCTTTTGTACCCTCGAACCCTGCGATTGCGGCAACCCCTTCGGTAAGGATGCCCGCGTTCGGATCCAGTTTCTTCACTCCCTCCACGGCGGCGAATGCGCCCGCTGCTTCTTAGAGAATTCCCATGATGTTCTCCTTTACCTGGGGGGGGGATGGAAATGCGTGGTCCCGGCCTGGCAGCCGGAAGACAGCGCAAGTAGCATAGCACTGGGAGTGCTCAGCAGCGAGGTGAATCTTCGGCGTACCGCGCAGGGTTTGGCAGAAGGTTGGTGAAGCGCTTTCAGCTTCCGCAGGGAATCGGAGAGCAGATACATCAAAAACCAGAGATGCGGTGTCGTGGGCCTCTTCCTCTGAGTGGACGCGACCATCGGGGAGCGGCAAACTGCGATCCCCTTGGCCGGGGTACACCTTCTCTGGTTATGCTCTAGGATGAAAGGGTTGCAGGTTGAGAGGGGGCAGATGCGGAGATTCCTGCTTGGTTTTCTGGTAACGGTGGTTGTGGCTTCGATGGCGCCTGCCGAGTGCGCGGCGCAGGCTCGCTATCAGATGTTTGCGGGCTATAGCTATCTGTCGAACTCGTTCAACGGCGTAGCCGGTTCGCATCAGCCGCTGAATGGATGGGACTTCTCGTTCGCGTTCCCTGCGTGGCACGGGCTGCGCTTCAAGGTGGATACGACGGGCTATCGCGGGACGAATCTGAACGCGCCGCAGCACGCGTACTTTATTATGGGCGGCGGCGAATACAGCCACAGGTTCGGGCGCGAGACGCTGTATGTGGAGGGGTTGGGCGGCGACGGCGGACTGAACCGCTTCTGGGGCGCCAACCAGACGCCGGGCCAGACGGCGTCGTTTGTCGCTTTCATGGGCGGCGGAGTGGATACCCCGATCTCGAAGCGATTTGCGTGGCGCGTGGATGGAGGCTACCAGTACTCGTATTTTCAGCTCATCCAGAACCTTACGACGCTGCAGCCGGTCTACAACACAAACCTGCCTACGAACTTCGGCCGGCTCTCGACAGGGCTGGTGTGGAATTTCTGAGATCAGAGCAACCGGAACGCTAAAGAATCCGCATGGAACTTTCTGAGGGCGATCCGGATGATGCAGATGCGCACGCCTTCGGAATGTCCATGCACGGCATGCAACTCGATGGCCCGCTCTGGAGCGGGAACGGGCCGGATAGGGGATCGCAAACGGGCTTCTACTCCAGCGGTGTGGCTGTGACGGTGACCTGCAGGCTGCCCTTGCTGTCGAGCGAGTCGGACTTGAAGACGACGGTAGGCTTGCCGAGGGGCACAAGCACCGGCGCGCGCCAGCGGTTTTGACGGATGATGGGCTGTTGAATTCTCGCGTCCAATGAATCCGCGATGCTGCTGATTTCA
>JAGWML010000049.1 GCA_028873155.1 Acidobacteriota bacterium | reverse complement strand
GTGTATGGCGCGCTGATTTTCGGGTACGGAATTTATGAGATGGCCACGGGCAACTATCCGCCGCTGGTACAGATGACTGACCTGCATACGCCGGTATGGTGGGGCGGGACGCTGGCGCTGATTGGGATGTTTTACCTGGTGAAGTTTCGGCCAGGGCGGAGCGCGAAGTAGCAAGGGCGGCGGCGAGGCATAGGCTTCGTCGCCGATCTTCTTGAGAAGACGTGCCGGGCCGTCGCGGCACGCGGGCAATTGAACACTAATTTCTGCGATCGGCAGCCGGGGGCGGAGACGGTTTCTCCGGCGGGGCGCAGGGTGCATGGGCCGCGGCAGCGGCGAAGGGACTGAAGGAGAAGAACAATGGCAGCGCAGAGGAAGATGACATTTGGCGTGGTGGTGGGGAACCGCGGGTTTTTTCCGGATCATTTGGCCAAGTCGGGCCGCGAAGAGATTCTCTCGGTGCTGGAGAAGGCGGGCGCACGGGCGATTGTGCTGAGCCCGGAGGAGTCAAAGTACGGCGCGGTGGAAACGTACACAGAGTCGCAGCGCTGCGCGGAGCTGTTCAAGAAGCACGCGGAAGAGATTGACGGCATCATCGTAACGTTGCCGAACTTTGGCGAGGAGCGCGGGATCGTGGATGCGATTCGCCTGTCAGGGCTCAAGGTGCCGGTGCTGGTGCAGGCGACACCGGACCGCTCGGATGCAATGACGATTGCAACGCGGCGCGACAGCTTCTGCGGGAAGATGAGCGCGTGCAACAACATGATGCAGTACGGCATCGAGTACTCACTGACGACGCTGCACACGGAGAGTTTGAGCTCGGCGGAGTTCAAGGCGGACCTGGAGTGGTTCTCGGCTGTGTGCCGGATTGTGAAGGGGCTGAAGAATCTGCGGATCGGCGCGATTGGCGCGCGGCCGACGGCGTTCAACACGGTGCGCTACTCGGAGCGGATTCTGGAGACAAACGGGATCACGATTGAGACGATCGACCTGTCGGAGATCTTCGGACGCATTGGACGGATGAAGGACAACGACGATGCGGCGCAGGCGAAGCTGGCGGCGATCAAGAAGTATGTGACGACGGCGGGGATTCCCGACGATGCGCTGCTGAAGATGGCGAAGCTGGGCGCGGTGATCGACGGATGGATGAAGCAGACGCACGTGACAGTGAGCGCGGTGCAGTGCTGGACGTCGATGGAGGAGTTCTTCGGCGTGGTGCCGTGCACGATCATGAGCATGATGTCGAATGAGCTGATTCCCTCGGCGTGCGAGGTGGACGTGCCGGGGACGCTGAGCATGTACATGCTGGCGCTGGCCTCAGGGACACCGTCGGCGTTGCTGGACTGGAACAACAACTACGGCAACGATCCGAATAAGTGCGTGTGCTTCCACTGCTCGAACCTGCCGAAGCACTTCTTCCAGGAAGTGAAGATGGACTACCAGGAGATCATTGCCGGAACGGTGGGCAAGCTGAACACGTTTGGCACCTGCGTGGGCCGCGTGAAGCCCGGCGTGATGAGCTTTGCGCGCTTCTCGACGGATGACCGACGCGGGGTAGTGCGCGGGTACACAGGCGCGGGGCGGTTTACGAGCGATCCACTGGAGACCTTTGGCGGCGCGGGCGTGGCGGAGATTCCCGAGCTGCAGAAGCTGCTGCGGTATATCTGCCGCGAGGGCTTTGAGCATCACGTGGCGGCGAATTTCAGCGATGTGTCGAAGTCGGTGCATGAGGCCGCGCGGTACATGGGATGGGAGAGCCACTACCATCCGTCTCTGGACGAATAAGGCAAAAACAACGGAGAGCAACCGAGCGGGCGCTGACACTGGCGCCCGCCGTTGCAGAGGAACGATCGCGGCCGAAGAGCCGGACGGAGTGGAGTGCGATGAGTGAGCGGATGAAGAAGAGCCTGGTGGTACAGGGGACGACGGTGGTGGAGCAGGCTGCGTGGAATGCAGAGCTGGAGAGCAAACACGGGCGGCTGGTGGAGTGGATGCGCGGCCAGAAGCTGAGCGGCGTGTTGCTACGGCGGAGCGAAAACCTGGCGTGGGTGACCGGCGGCGCGGTGGAAGTGCGCGTCCTGACACCGAGCGAGACAGGCGTTGCGTCTGTGCTGGTGACGTCCGAGGGGAAGCGCTATTACTTCACCACTGAGAATGAAGCGCCGCGTCTGCACGATGAGGAGTTTGGCGCGCTGGATTTTGAGCCGGTTGTGTTTCCGTGGTGGGGCGATGATACAGCCGCGACGGCCGCACGCCTGGCGGGAGGAGCACTGGGGTGCGATGGGCCGTGCGCAGGCGCAACGCTGGTGAATCTCTATCCGCTGCGCGCGGCGCTGAGCGGGAGCGAGATGGCGCGGTATCGCTGGCTGGGCGCGGAGACGGTGGCAGCGACGGTGGAAGCGCTGAAGGCCGTGGAGCCGGGGCAGACGGAGTATGACCTGGAGGCGATGACGGAAGAGATTCTGCTGCGACGCGGGATATTGCCGTCGGTGGCGCTCTATGCGGTGGATGAGCGCATTTACAAGTACAAGCACGCGGTGCCGCGCGGAGCACGGCTGAAGCAGTACGCCATGCTGAACCTGTGCACGCGGAAGTGGGGATTGGCGATTTCGATTACGCGGTTTGTGCATTTCGGGAAGCCGGCGGCGGAGCTGGAGACGCGATTCCAATCCGCGGCGCGGGTGAATGCTGCGCTTCTGGATGCGACGAAGCCGGGCGCGACGAGTGCGGAGCTGTTTCGCGTGGCGCAGAAGGCGTATGAGGCGGAGGGGTATCCGGGCGAAGAGCGGCTGCACCATCAGGGCGGACCGACGGGCTATGGCGAGCGCGAGTGGGTGGCGACGCCAACGGGCGCGGAGTCCGTGGTGAATCAGCAGGCGTTTGCCTGGAACCCGAGCATTCGTGGCGGCAAGGCCGAGGATACGGTGCTACTGCAAGGTGGCCGCATCGAGTGGCTGACGGCGACGCCCGAACTGCCGGTGATTGAACCCGTGGTGAATGGAACGGTGTATCCGGCGGCGGGGCTGCTGGTGAAATAGCGGGCTCAACCTTCTTTGGGTTGCAACGTCACACGTGCGGTGAGCACGATGAGCGCGGCCCAGAGAACGTCTGCGCCGAGCAGGTGTAGCACCTGCATCCAGACCGGCGCGAGCAGAACGACATCGAGCAGTCCGAGCAGGTATTGCGCGGCGAGCAGCATGAGGATGAGCGCGGAGAGGCCGCGATTGTCCCACCATGCGTTGCGCTGCGCGGCGCGGACGAGCAGCCAGATGAGGAAGATGCTGGCGAGGAAGGCGATGGAGGGGTGCGTCCAGCGCCACCGCACGAGCCAGCCGCTGGTGGACGAGAAGTCCTGCGCGAGGGCGGAGCCAAGTGAGGACGCGGGGAAGAGCGTGTCGCCGAGTGCGGCGAGCGAGCCGGTGACGCCCACAATCAAAACGATCAAGAGTCCTGCAGCGGCGCGGATGGGCGCAACGAAACGGACCGTGCCTTTCAAGAAGCCCTGGGCGCGGCCGAGCAGATGCGCGGTGAGGGCGAGCGCGCCGAGCATAAGCAGCGGATTGGTGAGGTGCAGCGCAAGGTAAGGCGCGCGCAGGGGCGAGGTGCTTTGCGCGGTGAGGCCGAGTTTGACGAGGAGCGCGCCGAGGATGGCTTCAATCAGCGTGAAAACGACTGCGGCGATGGCGGTGGCGCGGGCGAGGTGGCGGCGCGGCGTGGCGCCGAAGGTCCAGATGGCGAGGCCAACCGCGGCGAAGAAGGAGAGGCCGCTTGTGATGCGATGGGCGAACTCGATCACGGTATCGACGCGCGGCGAGTGCTGGACGACGGTGCCGTTGCAGAGGGGCCAGTGGTCGCCACAACCGGCGCCGGAGCCGGTGGCGCGTACGACGGTTCCCCAGAGGATGACGGCGATGAAGTAGGCGACGACGGCCCAGGCGAAACGCCGCACGGCGAGCGATGGAAGCTGAGCGGGATGGGCGGAAACAGTAGCAGGGGGCATGAAGGCGGACTCCGATTTCATGAACCAACCAGTGTAGAACACCGGTGGCAAGCGCCACTTACGAGGCGGCGATCTCTAGTGCGTCCGCGGACTGGCTGGACGATTGAACCTGCTGTCGTAATGCCTTGTGCAATAGGGCAAGCTGAAGGCATCCGAGCAAGGCGAAGGGGAATGTGAAGAGTTGGATATGGCGTTGGGACGCAATCGACTCAGAGAACCAGGAGATGGCAAAGATGAGGACAGCGAGCAGAGCAGCCAGATCGGTGGCGAGTTCGAAGTGAAGTGAATGGAACGCCGAGAATGTGAGAGCCAGAGCGGGCACAACCAGGATGGAGTCGTATGCGGGCACGTAGATGTTGAGGATCAGCGTCCAGGTAAGGACGGTGGCCCAGACCAAAAACTGCACCGGCTGTGGCGCGCGCGCGGAGCGCCAGAGCAGCAGGATGAGCGCGATGCCTGCAGCTAGTGCGAAGGCCGCCAGAAGAGCGAGGCCCGCTGGAGATCGACCACCGGGAAGAGTGTAGGAGAGCGATTTGAGGTCGACGTAGCGGGCATAGTTTAAGAGCCGCCCGTTCCCCAGCCATTGCTGATGGCTGAAGAAACGCGCAAAGCGCAGATATTCGCTCCATATTGCGAAGCCAGTAATCATTGTGGTTCCCGTGAACCAAACCGTCGCGCCCATCAGGAATCCCGTAAGAGTGCGGAAACGGCGGGTGAGAAGAAGCGCGGGCAGAATCAGCACCAGCGTGGTGGGCTTGAAGGTGAGGACGGATAGAGCGAGTCCGCTGAAGATGGGCTTGGTGCGCGACTCAAGGAGCAGAACAACGCCGATTGCGCCAATCTCAAGTGTCGAGATGCGGCCGTTGAGCAGAGCCCCGAACAAGAAAGGGTAGTAGGCCATCGAAAGGCAGAGCACGAGTGACCGGGCCAAGGGATCGCGAGGGAAGATCGCGAGCGCCGTGGCCAGCACACCTATACCGTAGAGCGCGAGCGAAACCATGATCCAGAGAAAGTAAGCGTGCTCGAAAGAGAGCCTCGCAAAGAGGCTGAAGAAGAGCGCGATGAACGGAGGATAGGGGCTGGGCCCGTAATCATTGCCGGCCTGCGTCCAAATGTCATTGAAGGTTTTCAACTGGAGGGAATAGTCATAGAGCCGGAGGATGGGGTAAGTGTCGACGATTTTGCCAATGCCGTAGAAATAGGTAAAGCCGGAGGCGATAGGCGGTAGCGTTCCGGGCGAGACGCGATGATGCAACCAAAATCCAAAACACAGCGGGATGACCAGGATGCCGAGGAGCAAGCCCCAGCAGGCAAGGTTCAGCTCTTTGAGGTTGGGAGGTGGGCCTACGAGACGGCTGGGCCAGCGAAGAAGTCTGGACTCGGGCTTGGATGCTGTCTCGACCGCGTTAGACACCTGGCCTCCTGGCAGACGTCTGCGGCGTCATGCAACGGACATACAGATGTAAGGCCGCAGGGATCGCTGTGCTGATGCTGGAAGCATAGCATTGACCCGCGCGCGCGCCGGGAGCACAAGGCTCAGTTTTTGAGCAGGCGAACAACGTGGTTCACGATCATCAGGTCTTCAGCCGGTGGAATGACGCGGATGGTGACGGGTGAGTTGGCGGCTGAGATGACGGCTGCGCCGCGGGTATTGTTGCGTGCGGGGTCGAGGACGATGCCGAGCGGGGCGAGACTGGCGCAGATTTCGGCGCGGGAGGCGATGTCGTTTTCGCCGATGCCGCCGGTGAAGACGAGCATGTCGAGGCCGCCGAGGACGGCCATGAAGCTGCCGATCCATTTGGCGATGGTGCGGGTGAAGAGGGTGACGGCGAGGCGGGCGCGAGGGTCGCCCTGGGCGATTGCGTCGCGGAGGCCGCGCATGTCATTGGTTAGGCCGCTGACGCCGAGCAGGCCGGCCTTCTTGCTGGCGAAGACTTCGAGCCTGTCGGCCGCGTCGGCGGTGTTGGGGGTTTCTGCAGCCATGCGGCGGAGGACGAAGAGCAGGACGCCGGGGTCGATGTCGCCGGTTCGGGTGCCGCTGATGATGCCGCCGGTAGGTGTGAGTCCCATGGAGGTGTCGACGCATTTGCCGTCGCGAATGGCGGTGATGGAAGCGCCGTTGCCTAGGTGGGCGACGATGAGGCGCGCGGGTGTTTCCGCGCCGAGCTGGTGAACGATGGACTCGTAACTGAGGCCGTGGTAGCCGTAGCGACGGACGCCGATGGCTGTGTACTCGTCGGGGATGGGCATGTGCCAGGCTTCTTCCGGCATGGTGCGGTGGAAGTAGGTGTCGAGGCAGACGAAGTTGGGCACGCCGGGAAAGAGGCGCAGCGCCTCGCGCATGATGTAGACGGCGATGGGGGTATGGAGCGGGGCGAAGGCGGTGTAGGACTCCATCTCGTCGATGAGGGCGGGGGTGATGCGCTGATTCTCGTGGACCGTGGGTCCGCCGGAGACCATGCGGTGGCCGATGGCGGCGGGGAGCGGAAACCGGCCGGAGTGGAGCGCGTCGGCCACGAGCTGAAAGGCGACAGCGCGGTTGGGCAGGGCGGGGGACTCGTCGACGAGCTTTGAGCCGGCGGCGTCTTTGATCCAGAAGGAGCCTCGGTTGGTACCGATGCCGTCGACGGCGCCCTCGATGAGGCGGGTGCGCTGGCCGTTGCCGGCCTCATAGACGGAGAACTTGATGGACGACGAGCCGCTGTTGAGAACAAGGACGGGCAGGGACGACATGCAGCAATACCCTCGACGTTGGGGCTGAACGGGTCAGCGCGTGGTGGAGACTTTCATCGTACCCTGCGTCTTCCCGCGGATGGGCGGGAGGGGTGCGGTGGGCTAAGGCGCAGTTTTTGTATCAAGGATGAGGCTAGCAGGGCGGCGAGCAGGCGGGGGTGATTGAGGTCACATGGGATGGGGGATGCGCCCGCGATGCGGGATGGTGAAATGCGGGTCTGGGGCAGCACAGGCGCAGCGTGGAAGGCTGCGATACACTGAGGGCCGATGCGGGTCTTCGGAATCGATTGCGGCACCGAAGTGACGGGATTCGGGGTGGTGGAGTCGAACGACTCCGGCCGTGAAGCCGGGCTGATTTGCAAAGCGTTGGGGGCGATCCGGTTGAACAAGGCGAAGGCGCTGCCGGAACGGCTGGCGCAGGTGTACCGGGAACTGGCCGCACAGATGGCGGAATGGCAGCCGGAGATCGTGGCGATCGAAGAGGTCTTCTACTCGGTGAATGCGAAGTCTGCCTTGAAGCTGGGACAGGTGAGGGGTGTGGCGCTGCTGGCGGCGGCAACGCAGGGCGTGCCGGTGGCGGAGTACGCGCCGCTCAAGATCAAGTCGAGCGTGGTGGGGTACGGGCTGGCGGACAAGCAGCAGGTGCAGTTTATGGTGGCGCGGCTGCTGGGACTGGTGGAGATTCCCGAGCCGGCGGATGCGGCGGATGCGCTGGCGGTGGCGATCTGCCATATTCACACGGCGCAGACGCTGGAGCGCAGCGGAGGGTTGCGATGAGGGCGCTATGGGCGGTGCTGCTTGCGGCGGGCATTGCGCGGGCGCAGGCGGCGCCGATGAGCGAGGTGCGGCTGAACTACTCGAATGCGCAACTGATTCCCGCGCAGTGGACGCTGGTGCTCTGGCCGGATGGGAATGGGCATTTTCATGCGGAGCGTGGCAGCGCAAAGGACTCAGAGGCACCGTCAATGGAGCCGCAGGCGATTGACCGGGATGTTCAGGTGAGCGGGGCATTTGCGGGACGGATCTTCGACATGATGCATCAGCACCCGCCGACGCAGGGAAACTGCGAGAACCACAGCAAGGTGGCGTTCCAGGGACTGAAGACGCTGGAGTACCGCGGGCCGAATGGGGCGCTGACCTGCACGTTTAATTATGCGAAGGAGCGAGAGGTTGGCGAGGTGGCTGACTCGCTGATTTCAGTGGCGGCGACGCTGATCGAAGGCGAGCGGCTGACAATGATCTGGGAGCACGATCCGCTGGGGCTGGACAAGCAGATCCAGTTCATGACCGAAGCGGCGGCGGATGGTCGGCTGCAGCAGATATGCGCGATTCGGGACACGCTGCAGAGGCTGGCGGCAGATCCGGGCGTGATGGAGCGGGTGCGGAAACGGGCGGCGAAGCTGTCCCAGAGCTGTCCTTGAAGTGCGCGCAACTGAACTGAGTGGATGACGCGGGCAGCCGGAGAGCAACTTTTCACCTCTCCGGGGTGTCAAAGCATAGTTGGGGCCGCATCAGGGTGGCTGGATCGAATGGCCTTGAAAGGGTGGGAGCCGATGACGAGCGAGCGGGGGAACCGGACTGGGCGCTGGGGCTGGTGGATAGGCGCGGCGGTGGCAGGGGCCTTGCTGCTGGCTGGCACGGCGGGACTTGAGGCCCAGCAGGGCGGGCAACGGGCGGTGCGCCTGAGCTACGTGGAAGGCCAGGTGCAGATTGCGCAGGGGAATCAGGTGCTTGCGCAGCAGGCTCCGGTGAATGCGCCGCTTTTTGAAGGCACGCAGATTTCGACGGCAGATGATGGACGGGCCGAGGTGGAGTTTGAAGACGGCAGCGTGGCGCGGCTTTCTCCGAACAGCTCGCTGACGCTGAGCGTGCTGCGGCAGGAGGGTGATGCGACCGACACCGAAGTGGTCATGCAGAACGGGCTGGGGTATTTCGAGCTGCAGGGCGACAGCGCGGCAGGGCGGATGCGGGTGCGGTTTGGCAACAATGTGGCGTCGGCGAGCGGATTCACGGTGATGCGGGTGGACCTGGATAACCCGCCGGGTGAGATGGCGGTTTTCAGCGGAAACGCGCACCTGGATAATGGCGGCTCGATGTCGATTGACATGCATGGCGGGGAGACGGTGCGGCTGAACGCGGCGGATCCGACGAACTGGGCGCTGGTGGAGTCGATTGATCCGGACTCGTGGGATGCGTGGAACCAGGACCGCGACCAGGCGTTGACGGCGCAGGAGACGGCGCGGACGCAGGCCACGACGGATGTGGCGCAGAGCGCGAACCCGGCGTGGAGCGACCTGGATGCGAATGGCGAGTGGTACAACGTGCCCGGCCAGGGGAATGTGTGGTCGCCGTATGAGGCGCAGAACGCGGGCTGGGACCCGTATGGCTGGGGCAGCTGGATGTGGACGCCGGGCATGGGCTATGGATGGGTTTCCGGTGAGCCGTGGGGCTTTATGCCGTACAACATGGGGATGTGGAACTACTATCCGGGGTTTGGGTGGGGCTGGATGCCGGGAGGCGGGTACTGGTGGGGCAATGACGGGGGCTGGGCAGGGAATGTGGGCAACGGGCCCCAGCGTTATCAGCCACCGCAGCCGCCGATCCAGCCGAAGGGCGGGCCGGTGCTGCCCAAAGGTGGCGCGCCTCTGGTGCAGGGCAGATATGTAGCGCATCCCGTGATTACGGTGAACCGGATGCCGCCGGGGGCGACGAGCGTGGCGACTCGAGTGACGAATGCGCCGCGAGTGATCGCTGGGAATACGGTGCAGCCGATGCGGCCGCTGGCACCGCGGACGACGTACACGAACGGCTTCCAGAGCAGCCAGAACAGGCAGATGCAGACGTTCTCGCGACCGACATCGGGCGTGCACTACGGCTACAACGGCAACCCGTATGGCAACGTCGCCGGACGACAGACCTATGCGGCAGGCACCTACAGCCGGTCGGGCGGCGCGTACGGCCGGCCGGTGGGTCCCAGCGGCGGAAGCTACGGAGGACATGTGTCGTCCTCGGGCGGTGGCGGAGGCTCACATGGCGGCGGCGGTGGGGGTGGTGGCGGCTCACACGGCGGCGGCGGTGGTGGCGGTGGTGGTGGACACCGCTAAACTCTGCAGCGACGAGTCAGTTGACCTCCGGCGCGGCTGCGCCTGCGCCCTGTGTCGCTGCAAGACTCTTCCAAAGAGCAGCTAATTCATCAATCGAGAGTGCTTCGGCGCGTGTGGTGGGCTGGATGGCGGCGATGGAGAGCGCCGCCTGGATATGGTCGGCAGAGTAGCCCGCGGCGCGGAGGTTGTTGGCTAAGGTCTTGCGTTTCTGCGCAAAGGCCTGGCGGAGAAGCGCAGTAAACGATGTGGGGTCAATGCCGAGGGCGGTAAAGCGCGGCTGAAACCGCCAGCGGAAGACGGTGGAGTGGACCTCGGGCGGCGGGGAGAACGCCTCGGGCGGCAGGGTGAAAAGCGTCTGTACGGGACCGTGGAGCTGAACCGTGACGGTGAGCAGGCCGTAGTCGCGTGAGCCGGGCGCGGCTGCGACGCGGTCGGCGACTTCGCGCTGAACCATGAGAACGGCAAAGTCGAGAGACGCGGCGTTTTCGGCGAGCTTGAGGAGAATCGGCGACGTGATGTAGTAGGGCAGGTTGCCGACGACGACAAGGCGCTCCCCTGCGCCGGCCGCAGCAGCGGCAAAGTCAAAATTCAGGACATCGATAGGAGCGACGGTGACGCGTTCGGGCGGGAACGTGTCGCGAAGGCGCGCGGCGAGAACGGGGTCGAGCTCGATGGCGAGTACGTGGCGGGCGCGCTCGGCGAGCAGACGGGTGATGGCGCCTTTGCCTGGGCCGATTTCGACGACGAGGCGCTGGGAACAGTCGCCGAGAGCGGCGATGATGCGCTGGATGGCAGCGGCGTCGTGGAGAAAGTTCTGGCCGAGTCTGGAGCGGGCGGGCATCACTTTCCTGATGGTAATCGAGGCGTGAAGCGGACTAGGATTCTTTGCGGTATACGCCGAGGTACAGGTCACGGCGCAGCACGAAGCCGAGCGAGCGGTAGACACGGATGGCGCCTTCATTTCCGGGCAGGACGTGGAGAAAGGGCGTGCGGCCCTGGCGGAGGATGGCCTGCATGGAGACGTCGACGAGGATGCGGGCAAGGCCGCGACCCCGAGCAGAGGGATGCGTGCAGACGGCGCTGACCTCAGTGAACTGGGGCAGGTGGAGACGCTGGCCGGCCATGGAAAGGAGAGTCTCGCCCTCGAAGATACCCCAGAAGCAGCCGAGCTCAACGGTGCGCTCGCGGAAGGGGCCGGGCTCGGTGAGAGCAGCAAGTTCACGCATGGCGGGAACGTCTGCGGCGGCGAGGCGGCGCAGCGTGAGGGACGGGTTCAGTTGAGCCGGAAGTGGCGGCAGGGGCTGCGGCCGGATCGGCTCAAGAATCATCTGGTCGAGCGGCTCGGAGCGCAGGAGCGACCATCCGGGCTGCGGGCTGGCCGGAGATGTGAGAAAGACGACGAGAGGCTCGCCGGCAGCGGCAAGTGCGCGGAGCGCATCATATCCGGCAGGCGACGGGTGGCATAGGGCACTGAGCGGGCCGATCTCAGGCAGGTAGCGCGCCGCCTGCCCGTTGCCAAGGGCGAAGCGAGAGTGCTCCGTGTTCAGGGCGCTCCAGATGGGGTTGTCGAGCGGATAGGAAGCGGCCATTGTGTACAGGATGACAGAAGCGGACCGGGCGATGCGCAAATGCGATGAAGCGCCGCAGCGGCCGGAGGAGGAGGATTGAAGGATGCGGATTGCGTTGGTGGCCTCGGAGTGCGTTCCATTTGCATCGACGGGCGGATTGGGCGAGGTGGTGGGCGCTCTTTCGGCGGAGCTGGCGCAGCAAGGGTCTGAGGTCGCGGTGTATATGCCTTTCTATGCCGCAATGCGGGAGCTGCTACGGCATGAGTGGAAGACGGCGATTGCTTCGATCACAATCCCTTTCCAGCATTCGAACCGGTTCGTAAGCGTGGTGGATGGCGGCAGACACGACGGCGTGCAGTTCTATTTCATTGACTGCCCGGAGCTGTTTGGACGCGAGGGGCTGTATGGCGGGCCGGGCGGCGAGTACGAGGACAACTGGGAGAGATTCGGGCTGTTTTGCCGGGCGGTGCTGGAGGCGGCGAAGCAGTTGGGCGTGCCGGAGGTGTTTCACCTGCATGACTGGCAGGCGGCGATGGTGGCGGTGTATCTGAAGACGGTATATCGGCACGACCCGGCGCTGCGTGGAACGGCGACGGTATTGACGATTCACAACGCCGGATATCAGGGGACGTTTGCCGCGGAGACGGTGGACCGGCTGCTGCTGCCGTGGGAGGTGTATACGCCGGAGGGTGTGGAGCATTACGGGCGGTTCAATTTTCTGAAGGGCGGCATCACGTGCAGCGAGCGCATTACGACGGTGAGCCGCAAGTATGCGGAGGAGATACAGACACCGGCGTTTGGAGCGAGCCTGGATGGTGTGCTGCGATGGCGGAGAGGGGACCTGCGAGGCATTTTGAACGGCGTGGATATGAGCGAGTGGGACCCCGCGCGCGACGGCAACCTGGCGGCGCATTACACGAGCGAGCGGTTAGAGGGCAAGCGCGCATGCAGGGCAGACCTGCTGCATGCGTTTGGGTTGGAAGGCGTGGCTGATGGGACGGCGGTGATTGGGATTGTTTCGCGGCTGGTCTATCAGAAAGGTGTGGACCTGCTGGCAGATGCGGCGAAGAGTCTGGGGGAGCGGAATGTAGTGGTGGTGATTCTGGGAACGGGCGAGGCGCATTACGAAGGGATGATGCGTGCCTGGGCGCAGAGAAGCCCGAGTCAGGTCGCTGTTGAGCTGCGCTATGACGACGTGATGGCGCACAAGGTAACGGCGGGTGCCGACCTGGTGGTGATGCCATCGCGGTACGAGCCGTGCGGATTGAACCAGATGTACGCGATGCGCTATGGCACGGTGCCGGTGGTGCGGGCGACAGGCGGGCTGGACGATACGGTGGAGGAGTGGCAAGCGGAGACGGGAACAGGGACCGGAGTCAAGTTTCATGATGCGACGAGCGGCGCGCTGCTGGCGGCGCTGGATCGCGCGTTGCAGGCGTTCGTGGATGACGAGCAGTGGGTGAAGCTTCAGCGCAACGGGATGCAGCGGGAGTTTGGCTGGGCGGTGGCAGCGCAGGAGTATGCAGTAGTGTATGGCGAGGCGGTGCGGGGCAGAGGAATTTCGAACTGAACGGCTTATGTCGACGTGGTGAGCCTAGACGGCAACAGTATGCGAGACGGCTTTCTCCCGGTACATTGCCATATCCGCGCGGTGGATGAGTTCGCGAAGGGACTCGTTGTTGTCCAATGAGGCGACGGCGTAACCGATGCTGAAGCTGAGCGGGAAGCGACGCTGGATCTCGGGATTACGCGCGGCTGTGATGGCTTGGAGCCGATGGATGACGGTGCGGAGAGCGGTCTCATCCAACTGGCCGGCGACGGCGAACTCATCGCCGCCGATGCGGCCGACGATGTCGTTTTCGCGGAAGCTGTTGGCGAGGAGCTTGGCAGTTTCAGTGAGCGCGGCTGAGCCGATGTGGTGGCCGTGCGTGTCATTAATCTTCTTGAGGCCGTCGAGGTCGATGAAGAGGACCGAAAAGGGCAATTGTGCGCGGCGCGCATTGAGCAGGGCGCTCTCCGCGAGCAGGTGAAATCCCTTCACGTTGTAGAGTCCCGTAAGGCCATCGCGGAGTGTGAGGTCACGAATGGAGTTCTCCAGCCGGTTGATCCGAAGCGCAATGACCAAAACCAGCGTGACCATCACCAGGGACGCGATGGAGGCGAGAATGGGCGCACTGTAGAAAGGCAAGAAGATGGGATGGAGAGTGAGACGCGCGCGGATCACCTCGCGGATCCACTGAAGAACGATGAGGATGGGAAGCAGCCATCGCGCGACACGGCTGCCCATGGATGAGCCGAGGTAAATGCGGAAGAGAGGAAACTCTGACTCGCGAAGCACGGCTACGTAGGTGAGCAGGGCGAGACACACTAGCTTTTCCGGCGAGATGCTACGAGGACTGTTGGCCGGGAGCGCGCCGACCAGATTCAACGTGAATTCCCAGAAGAGATTCATCACCAGCAAACACGCAGCGATTTTGAGAACATCTGCGATCCGATTGGCGGCCGTGGCGCCTGAGCGGGCGAGGACGCTGATGATGGCGAGAAGTGCGAAAACGGATGCGGAACGGAGTGGATCTCCGCCGTGGAGCGCGGTTAGAGCGGCACCAGACGCGAGCGATGGGAAATACTCGGCGATGCCAGGGGGAATAAGGCAGTAACCAAGGAAGATGCATGCACCAGAGAGAAGGAGTGTCAACGCTGCGCAGAACCAGCCAATAGCTC
>JAGWML010000288.1 GCA_028873155.1 Acidobacteriota bacterium | reverse complement strand
TATTGACTGGACACCTTTCTTCCATACGTGGGAGATGAAGGGCGTTTATCCTCGCATACTCGATGACCCCGAAAAGGGCGCGCAGGCGCGTCAGCTCTTTGAGGAAGCGAATGCCTTGCTTGACCGCATCATCGAGCGGCGCCTGCTGCATGCTCGCGGTATCTATGGATTCTTCCCCGCCAACGCAATCGGCGACGATGTCGAGTTGTACAGGAACGACGCGACAGACGCGGTACTGACTCGATTCCATTTCCTGCGGCAACAGGCGAATCGCGAAGGCAGCGAGCCTTGCCGATCGCTCGCGGACTTTATTGCGCCGAAGGAGACAGGACTGCACGACTCCATCGGTGCGTTTGCTGTGACTGCAGGGATAGGGCTCAAAGATCTCTGTCAGAGCTTCCGTGCGGCGCACGATGACTACAACGCAATCATGGCCGAGGCGCTGGCGGATCGTCTCGCCGAGGCATTTGCCGAGTGCCTGCATAAACAGGCGCGCGATGAGTGGGGTTTCGGCCGAGACGAAACCTTTACCCCGGCCGAGTTGATTCACGAAAAGTACCGCGGCATTCGGCCCGCGCCCGGCTATCCGGCCTGCCCTGACCACACGGAAAAGGCTACGATCTGGCGCATCCTCGATGTAGAGCAGAACATCGGCATTCAATTGACGGAGTCCTTCGCCATGTGGCCCGGATCGAGTGTGAGCGGGCTCTACTTTGCGCATCCTGAGTCACGCTATTTCAGCGTTGGCAAAATCGATCGCGACCAGATCGAGGACTATTCGCTGCGCAAGGAGATGAGCGTGGAAGAAATCGAGCGCTGGCTCGGTCCCAGTCTGAACTACGCTCCGCCCGCACTCCAGAGCACGCGCTGATTCCAGATGCGCAGCAGCGCACAAGAACCATTGCGAATTGTCGTCTGCCGCAGGTTGTCTGCCTCGTATAATCAGGCACATGAGCGATGTGCCATTGGTGGGCGTGGTGATGGGCAGCAAGAGCGATTACGAGGTGCTTTCGGCTGCCGTTGAAATCCTGCGCGAACTGGAGATTCCGCACGAATCGCGCGTGGTGAGCGCGCACCGCACGCCGGATCTTCTGTTCAAGTACGCAGAGACTGCGCGGGATCGCGGACTGCGCGTCATCATCGCCGGCGCAGGCGGAGCGGCGCATCTGCCGGGCATGCTGGCAGCCAAGACCCTGGTGCCCGTGCTGGGTGTTCCGGTACCTGCAACGCAATTGAATGGTTTGGACGCGTTGCTTTCCATCGTGCAGATGCCAAAAGGTGTGCCCGTCGGAACACTCGCCATCGGCAGGGCTGGCGCAGCGAATGCGGCGCTGCTGGCCGCGGAGATTCTTGCCATCCAGGATGAGGCGCTGCACGAGCGGCTGACCGCGTGGCGATTGGCCCGTTCAGAAGAAGTGCTGAAGCAGGAGCTCCCGGATTGATGGGCGATGTTGAGCACAAGGACAATTTGAATTCACGGGTCATTCAGCCCGGAGGCATGCTGGCGATTCTGGGCGGCGGTCAGTTGGGACGCATGACGGCCATGGCCGCGCGCACCATGGGCTACCGCGTGCGCGTGATGGACCCCGAGGCTGCATGCCCGGCAAGTTTTGTGGCGGACGAAACCATCGTTGGCCACTGGGATGATGCCGATGCTGCGCGGCGCCTGGCCAGCGGGGCCGACGCGGTCACCCTTGAAATTGAACAGATTGGTGTGGATGCTTTGCGCCGCGTGGCTCAACTAGCACCACTGCGACCTGCCGTCGAACCGGTCCGCATTATCCAGGACAAAACGCTGCAAAAAGCATGGCTCGCCGAGCATGGCTTTCCCGTGGGGCCATTTCGAGTGGTGCGCAGTGAAGCGGAGTTGCAGGATGCTGTACCGCAGCTCGGTGGGCGCGTCTTTCTCAAGATCGGCCGTGGCGGATACGACGGCCGTGGGCAGGTCCGTATCGGCATGGATGCGCCAGCGACAGAGCAAGCGATTGCTGCGGCGTGGCAGTCCCTGGGCGAACGGCCATCCGTGGCTGAACAGGCGCTGCATCTCGACTATGAGATCAGTGTGATGGCGGCACGCAATCCAGCAGGCGAGGTGCGCAGCTATCCAGCTGCACGCAATCATCACGAGAACCAAATTCTGGAGTGGAGCGTATTGCCTGCCGGAGTCCCGGCGGACATTGAGAAGCGTGCGGAGGATCTGGCCGCGTCCATCATCGCTGCGCTCGGCATCGAAGGGTTGCTGTGCGTGGAGATGTTTGTGACTCGCGCGGGCGAGTTGCTCGTCAACGAGATGGCTCCGCGGCCTCACAACAGCTATCACCAGAGCGAACGCGGCTGCGTCACCAGCCAGTTTGAGCAACTGGTGCGCACCACGTGCAATCTTCCACTCGGCCTGACCACACTCGCCACTCCCGCAGCCATCGTGAATTTGCTCGGTGAAGTGTGGCTCGGAAGCGAGCCGGATTTTGCGGCTGCGCTCGCTGTGCCGGGTGTGCGCCTGCATCTCTACGAGAAACACACGCCGCGCAAGGGCCGCAAAATGGGCCACCTCTCCTCAATCGGCCCATCTGCCGAAGAAGCGCT
>JAGWML010000287.1 GCA_028873155.1 Acidobacteriota bacterium | reverse complement strand
GAAGAGGAGCAGATTGTCCGGCGTGGTTGCGGCGTCCTCATACCTGTGCGCCAGCTCTGGCGGATACTGGCCCGCAAATCCAGTTCCCGTCGCGACGGTGCGGTCCATGCCTACGCCATCGTGATCGGCGCGATGCCACTGGCCCCATCCGTTGCGCTCGCTGGATTCGATATTGGGTCCGTAGTGGCTGCCCGTGATGTCGGTGAGCGTCTGCAATCCGAGCGGTCCGGTGTAATCCTCATACGCGGGCCACGACTGCATCAGCATCTTGCCCACCACGCCCACAACGTTTGGATCGATGCTGATTGTCTGCCGCGCCCACTCGACTGCGATCTGCTCGGGTGTCAGATTCGGGTCCCACGCCAGCCGCCCGAAGGCGTAGAGATTGGCCATTGCAAGCGGCGAGCCAAGCCATGCATCGCGACCCACTCCGGCCACGGCAACCATGCCGCCCAAGGGCCGCTGGAAAGACTTGCCCTCAATGATCTCCTTCACCGGTGTTGCATGGCCGCTCACGCGCATGTCAAAGTCGAGCACCCACTTCCACATGGGCGCCAGATAGACCAGGTGGCGCTGCTGGCCGGTGTACTCCTGCGTGACCTGAATTTCCATGGCCTGGTTGGTCTGCGTCAATCCGCCAAAGAGCGGCGAGACTGGCTCGCGCGCCTGAAAGTCGATCGGTCCTTCTTTGGTCTGCACGATGACGTTGGGCGCAAACTTGCCGTCCAGGGGATGGAAGATGTCATAGGCGGCGCGGGCGCGGTCGGCCTTCTGGTCGCGCCAGTCGAGGTGATGGTTGTACACAAAGGCGCGGTAGAGAACGACTCCGCCGTGTGGCGCCAGCGCGGTGGCCAGGGTGTTTGCGGCGTCGGCAGGCGTGCGTCCAAAGCTCGATGGTCCGGGCTGGCCTTCGGAGTCGGCCTTCACCGTGAACCCTGCGAGGTCAGGAATGAGCGTGTAGATCTCATTTGCCTTCGCATTCCACCATGCTTTCACAGCCGGATCCAGCGGATCGTACGTGTTGAGCCCGCCGATGACCTGGGGACTTGTGATGGCGACGCTCATGGCCACGCGCACGCCCCACGGCCGCATCGTGTCGGCAATGCGCGCAATCTCCTTCAGGTGCTCTTCGTCGAGCAATTGGGGCGCGGCATTCACGTTGTTGATGTTGCATCCGTTCACGCCCACGGAGGCCAGCAGCCGCGCATATTCGGCCACGGGAGCGAGGTCCTGCCGCACATGGCCGCCCTCAAAGAAGATGCTGCGCCCCGCGTAGCCGCGCTCGATGGAGCCGTCAGGGTTGTCCCACTCATCCACCCAGCGAATCGGCATGACCGGCTTTTCGCGCAGGCTGGAGTAGCTCATATTGGCGCCCTGAGCCAAGTTGCGCAGAAGAGCGAAAACGCCATAGAGCACGCCGCGCGGGCTGCCGCCTACGATGTCCAGCTCGCGAATCAGTTGCTGGTTGCTCCATGAGATGTGGAACTCGTCGGGATCGAGAGTGAGGTTCGTGTTCTTGCGCTTGCGCCAGCGGAACTCTTGCGCAGTGCCAAGGACGATGGAGTTCATGTCGGAGTCGCTCTGATTTCCGCCATTCAGCGCGAACAGGGCGCGTTGAAGTTCGGCAGCCGCGTTCATCTCAACAGGGTTCTGGCCGAGAACGGCGATTCGTGTGGGGACGCCGAGGGGCTTGTCCTGCCGGCGGTAGCGCAGCCATCCCTGGTCGTCTGTCTGCGCGTGCGACAAGGGCGAGGAATACAGAAGGACAAGCAGTACGACAGCAATCAAAAAATCGCTTTTCTCAGGCACAGGGCACGCTCTCAGAGCTTTCGTCCATCATCCACGTTCTATCATCCGGGTCGCGGTTGGCAACAGATTGGTACACTGACTGTTTGTTGCCTACAGGAGGGTCTGCTTGATTCCTAGGACGATGCGGGCAGTGGTGAAGGCGCAGGCTGCGCCCGGCGTGGAGATACGAGAAGTACCTGTTCCTGAGCCGGCTTCCGGAGAAGTCCTGGTGCGCGTCTCTGCGGCCAGCGTCTGCGGTACGGACCTGCACATCTTCAATTGGGACCCATGGGCGCAGGGCCGCATCCATCCTCCACTCATCCCGGGCCATGAGTTCGCGGGAGCAGTGGCCGCCGTGGGGCGCGGCGTGACAACCGTTAAGGAAGGCGACTTCGTCAGCGCCGAGATGCACGTGGCTTGCGGAAAATGCCTGCAATGTCGCACCGGCCTCGCGCATGTTTGTCAGCATGTGCGCATCCTTGGCGTGGATGCGAATGGCGCCTTCGCCAGTTACGCCATCATTCCTGAAAGCAATATCTGGAAACTGTCACCGGCGATTCCGCACGACTACGCATCGCTGCTCGACCCGCTTGGCAACGCCGTCCATACCGTTCTCGCGGGACCAATCGCGGCTAAAACGGTGGCGATCACAGGTTGCGGCGCGATTGGACTGTTTTCGATTGCCGTTGCCAAAGCGTGTGGCGCGGCGCGCATCTATGCCATCGAAGTCAATGCGCATCGTCGCGGCGTGGCCACGCAGATGGGCGCCGATCTTGCGCTGGATCCGGCTGCGGACCGC
>JAGWML010000048.1 GCA_028873155.1 Acidobacteriota bacterium | reverse complement strand
TCGGAGGACACAGAGAGGTCCGCAAAATTTGTCCGCGGAAGCGACGGCCAGTGGCGTCCGCGGCAATCTCCGGCGCAGCCGGCCGCGCCTCCGCGCCCTGTGCCCATCCCACCGCGCAGTCAAGCTGCCCCGGCTCCAGGTGCAGCCATTCCGGCAACTCTGCCGGCTGCGCAGAAGCCCCCTGTTCAGCCGCCCGCGAGCCCGGCTGTCCGCGCTGCCGCTCCAGCCATGGCCGCCGTTCCACCGCCGCAGGAACCGGATATCGAGCATGAGCTGCGGACTCTTTTCCGGAGCGCCGCAGAGACCGATACCGATGAAGTGAAGGCAGGAGGCATCGCGAAAAAAGCTGCCGCGGCGGGCGCCGCAGTACTGGTTCTTGTCGCCGCATTCGCTTACATGCACGCATCGCGGCCGCACGAGCAGGTTCATGCCGCGCCCCGGACTGCGCTCCCAACTGCGTCGCAGCAAATGGCAGCAACGCCGTCGCCTGCTGCGACAGTCAACCAGGCCTCAGGCACGGCGTCCCGGCCCTCTGCTGCGCAGCCGGCCCTCCCGGCGCCACTTTCGAACCAGGAAACGCCCACCGTCGTGCAGTCCCCGGTGAACCGCGTCTCCGCATCCATGATGACAGCGCAACTTTCCGCCCCATCGCGCATCTCTGCTTCAATGAAGCGGCCTTCCGCAACCGAAGAAGCTCCGGGTGCGCTCGCGGCCAATGCGATCGACAGCAGTACCGCCCTGCCCGGTTCTCTTTTTGCCGCGAACCATGGGCCCCGAGTCACCACCTCGCCTGTTATCTCAGCGGGCGTGGCGCAGGGTCTCCTGATTTACAAGACACAGCCCGTGTATCCGGAGCTGGCAAAAGCTGCAAACATGAGTGGAACGGTAGTGCTGAAGGCTCAAATCAGTAAGAGCGGGAAGATTCTAGGGCTTCATGTGATCAGCGGCCCGCCAATGTTTGTCGAGCCCGCCGTGACAGCGGTCAAGTCCTGGCGGTATAAGCCGTACATGCTCAACAATCAGCCGATCGATGTGGAGACCAACATCAGCGTCGTCTTCTCTCTGAACGGACACTGAGCAAGGTGAACCGCATCCAGACCCGCTGCCCGTAGAGGTAGTCTCTTCCTGCCCAACCCAGTCAGCGATCTTCGGACTGCATCTCCGCCGAGCACGCCTTCACAACTGGCCAAAAATCTCGCGAAACTCCCAGGCGCCCTGCTTGTCGCGAACCCACTCCGCCCCGCGCACCGCCCCCAGCGCAAACCCCCGCCGCGAGTGTGCATCGTGCCGCAGCTCCAGCACGTCGTGCTCGCTCGTCGCCGTCACCACATGCTCGCCCTTGGCGTCGCCGATCCGATGCGAGGTCACTGGCACCTCTACGCCGGGCCGCACATGCTGGATGATCTCCTTTAACGTAAGCGCTGTGCCTGAGGGTGCGTCCAGCTTCGAGGTGTGGTGCGTCTCGCTGATCTTGAACTGGTAGCCATCGAGCCGCGCCAGCTCACCTGTCAGTTGGAAGAGCTTCTGCACGCCAATCGAAAAATTCGTTCCGTAGAGCAGCGCTCCGCCGCGCTTGTGCGCCAGCGCCTTCATCTCGGCAAGCTGCGCATACCAGCCCGTCGTGCCGACCACGATGCGTCCGCCCAGTGCCAGCACCGCGCGCATATTCTCGACGGCTGCTTCTGGAGCCGTAAAGTCGATGACCGCATCCACGCCCGCCAGGTTCGGCGCCGTCAGCGCCACGGCGTGCGGGTTCTCGTTGATGTCCAGCGCGCGCACTCCATGCCCGCGCTCCCGCGCGATCTCCGCCACAAGCGAGCCGGTCTTGCCCTTCCCGAGAATCAGGATATTCATTCAGCCTCCATTGTGCGGTCTATTCGTGCGCGTAGGCTTTGAAGAACCGTATCCGCACCGCGGGCTTGCCGTCGATCTTCATGCCTTCCAGCGTGCCGACATACACCCCGCCATTCATCCAGTCGTATTTGCCCTTGGGCGCTTCAAAAACTGGCGTCGTCAGCATCGCGTCGTGGATCCCGGCCGCGTTGGGACAAACCATTCCGGCATTCACGACGTGGATAATGACTCCATCATCGGTTTCAATCATGTAATCCGCATGCAGACTAAAGCATCCGCTCGCGTTGGTGAGCTGCCAATCCCAACCTCCGGGCAGGACCTTGCCCTTTAGCCCAGGACCGGAAAACGTCCCACCCGTAATCGGCACAATGTTGCGCTTACCCAACGGCGTCTCGCCCACAGGAATCGAAGACGCCAGCGCCACCTGCTCTTCATACGCAAACTTGAACTGCGGGGGCGCCGGCAGATTGGTGCCAGCCGCTTGCCCGGCTGCAAACGGCGTAGAAAAGAGACTGGCAACCAGGAAAAGCGCGAAACTCGTTACCACCCGGCCATCCGTCATCCCCGCGTTCCTCTCCGGCTACGCAAGCACCTTGCGTGCTTCCACGTCAAAGATTGTCGGATCGGGATCCTTGAAGAACGCCGCGTGCAGCGACCGCACCGCCTCTTCGGCGTCGTCCTCTTCGATCATGAAGCTCATGTTGATCTCACTCGCGCCCTGCGAGATCATGCGCACGTTAATGTGCCGCACGGCGTTGAAGACCTGCGCGGCAATGCCGTGCTGCCCGCGGATATCCTCGCCCACCAGACAGATCAGCGCCTTCCTGCCCTCGTACTTCACATCCGCAAGCTGGCTCAGGTCCGCGGCAATCGCCGGCAGCCTGTCGTTGGAATCGACGGTTAGCGAAACCGAAACTTCGCTCGTCGACACCATGTCCACCGGGCACTTGTGCTTGTCAAAGATCGTGAAGATCTCCTTCAGGTACCCGTGCGTCATCAGCATCCGGCTCGCCACCACGTCGATAATGGACAGCTTCTTCTTGACCGCGATCGACTTGAACGGGCTCTTGCAGTGCGGCGCCAGCGAGATGATGCGCGTGCCTTCGTTCGCCGGATTCCTGCTGTTCAGCACCAGCACCGGGATATTCTTCTTCACCGCCGGCAGAATCGTCGCCGGATGCAGCACCTTCGCGCCGAAGTAGGCCAGCTCCGCTGCCTCTTCAAAGCTGATCACCTTCACGCGCAACGCGTCCGGGCAGATGCGCGGGTCAGTCGTCATGATGCCGTCCACGTCGGTCCAGATCTCGATGGATTCAGCATTGAGCGCGCCGCCAATCAGCGCGCCGGTGAAGTCCGAACCTCCGCGGCCGAGCGTTGTCGTCAGGCCCTCTTGATTCGATCCGATAAAGCCGCCCATCACCGGCACCTTGCCTGCTTCGACCAGGGGCCGCAGCTTCTCCGCCGCGCGCTTTTCGATCAAGTCGTCCTGCGGCACTGCCTTCTGGAACTGTGAGTCGGTGACAATGATCTCTCGCGCGTCCACATGCACAGCGGCAATACCGCGCTCCTGAAATGCCTCCGCCACAATGCGGCTCGAGATCCGCTCGCCGTAGCTCACAATCAGGTCGGAGATGCGCGGCGTCAGCTCCAGAATCGCCGCCAGCCCGCGCAGAATCTCGTCCAGCGAGTCGAACTTCTCATCGATCAAACTCACCAGCGTTGCACTGTCTTTCACCAGCGCCACAGCCGTGTCACGGTGCCGCGCGCGCAGCCGCGAGCTGATTGCCAGCGCTCCCGTGCGGTCGCCCGTCGCCGCGGCGGAGGCCGCGCGCAGCAGTTGGTCCGTCACCTTGGCCAGCGCGCTCACCACGACCACTGGATGCTTCTTATTCGCAACCCGTCCGGCCACGATGGAGGCGGTACGGGTGATGGCGGCGGGGTCTTCCACCGACGTGCCGCCGAATTTCATAACAACCAGGCTCATCTTCCGGATTCCGTCGTTCCTGGCCGCGAGGCTTGCGCCCTCGTATCCGGCCGGCTTGGCGCAGCCCACGCCGCGCCATGATTCAACTGCGATCGAGGCCTTTGCTAGGCCCGCACTGCGGCGGCCGCCGGCTCCAGCTTTCCCAGGCTTACGAGCAGCTCCGCGTTCAGAATGGTGGCTCCGGCAGCGCCTCGCACCGTGTTGTGCGAGAGCAGCACAAACTTCCATTCCAGCAGGCTGCACGGGCGCAGGCGGCCTACCGTCACCGCCATGCCGCGCTCGCGGTTGCGGTCCAGCCGAGGCTGCGGCCGGTCCGGCTGAGCAGCAAACTGCACCGGCTGCTGCGGCGCAAAGGGCAGATCCATTCCCGCCAGCGGCCTGTACTCATTCCACGCCGCCACAATCTCTTCTGCCGTTACTTTCTGGCCAAACTTAATGGAGACGCACTCCGTGTGCCCATCCACCACCGGCACGCGATTGCAGTGCGCGGTAATCCTCGCCGCAAGCGGCGTCACGCTGTGTCCTTCAAGCCGTCCCAGCAGCTTCAGCGTCTCGGCCTCCATCTTCTCTTCTTCGCCGCCGATGTAGGGCACCACGTTGTCGAGGATGTCCATCGACGCCACGCCGGGATAGCCTGCGCCGCTCACCGCCTGCATCGTCGATACAAAAATCTGCTCAATGCCAAAACGCTCTTCCAGCGGCTTCAGCGCCATCACCAGGCCAATCGTCGAGCAGTTGGGATTGGTGACCAGGTATCCGCCCGACTCGCGCCTCGACGCCTGCTCCTCAATCAGGTGCAGGTGCTCCGCGTTCACCTCGGGAATCACCAGCGGCACGTTCGGCGTCATGCGGAAGGCACTCGAGTTCGAAAGCACGGCACAACCGGCTTCGGCGAACTTCGGCTCCAGCTCGCGCGCAATCGGCGCATCGATCGAAGAAAAGACAATCTTGGGCGCGCCAGTGGGGTCAGCGGGAGAGACCGGCATCTTTGCGATGCGCTCCGGCAGCGGAGTGTCCAGCCGCCATTTCGCGGCTTCGCCATAGGGCTTGCCGCTGGAGCGGTCGCTGGCCGCCAGCCACGCAATCTCAAACCACGGGTGGTCTGCGAGCAGTTGAATGTAGCGCTGGCCGACCATTCCGGTCGCGCCAAGGATGCCAATTGGATATTTGTTTTGCATGGTCCTGAACACTCCAGTGTACAGGAGACTTGGTGCACGACAAAGGAGCGAAGGACCGCAATGCGGCGTAGAACGAGGTCCTCGCTGCCGGAGGCTTATTGAGCGAGCGACTCAGGCCGCACCGGCATCGCGCAGCCCTCGCCAATCACGGTCGTCCACTCGCGCACGCGCCAGCTCTTCACCACGCCGTTCACCACATATGGATCGGCCTTGGCGAACTTCTCCGCCACCTCAGGCGAATCGCCCTTGAACAGCAGCACGGCGCCATCCGCCGGATTGGCCAGCGCGCCTCCCAGCACGATCTCGCCGCGCTCCGCCGCAGCCCACGCGGCCGCAAGATGAGCCCGGCGATACGCCGTCCGTCGCGTCGTGTAATCATCCGCCACTTCGTAAAAGAGCAGGTAATGCTTCATTGCATCCTCAGTCCTTAGTCCCTCAGTCCCTCGCTTCACCCCATCGCCGCCAGCACGGCGTCGGCGAACTGGCTGGTGCCTGCGTGGCCGCCCACATCGCGCGTCAGCGTCTTGCGCTCGGCGTAGACCGTCTCCACCGCCTTTTGCACCTTGTTTGCCGCGGCCTCCTCATTCAGGTGATGCAGCATCAGAACCGCCGACTGCAACAGTGCCGTCGGGTTCGCGATGTCCTGTCCTGCAATATCCGGAGCCGAGCCATGCACCGCCTCAAAGATGGCGCAGTCATGGCCGAGATTGGCTCCGGGAACGAGTCCCAGGCCGCCAACCAGTCCCGCGCACAGGTCGCTCACAATGTCGCCATAGAGGTTTTCGAGCAGCAGCGTGTCGTACTGGAAGGGATTCATCACCAGCTGCATGCAGGTGTTGTCGATGATGTGCTCACCGTAGAGCACGTCGGGAAAGCCTTCGGCGACGCGGCGCGCGCAGCGCAGGAACAAGCCATCCGACATTTTCATAATGTTGGCCTTGTGGATGGAGTGGATCTTCTTGCGGCCATGCTTACGCGCGTAGTCGAAGGCGAACTTGGCGATGCGCGTGGAGCCCTTGTCGGTGATGACCTTGATGCTTTCAACGACGCCCGGCACCACCTCGTGTTCCAGGCCCACGTACTCGCCCTCCGTGTTCTCGCGCACGATGATCAGGTCCACGCCGGGCCACTTCGTTTCGAGGCCGGGCAGGTTCTTGATCGGGCGGAAGTTCGCAAACAGGTCGAACTTCTTGCGCAGCGTCACGTTGATGCTCTTGAAGCCGCCGCCCACGGGCGTCGTGACAGGGCCCTTGAGGGCGACCTTGTTGCGCTCAATGGACTCGTAGAGCGCGGCGGGAATGTACTCGCCGAAGATTTCAAAGGCCTCGGCCCCGGCGGCGAAGCGCTCCCATTCAAACTTCACGCCGGTCGCTTCAAGAATGCGGACGACGGCCTGCGTCACTTCAGGCCCAATCCCGTCGCCGGGAATCAATGTGACTTTGTGCGTCTTCTGCTCTGCCATTTTCTGCTTTCAGCTCCAGTTCTCAGCTTCTAGGGTATCGTGTGCGGCCTTCGCCGCAGGGGAGCGGTCGCGTTTGGATCGGATCCTCCGAGCGCCGCCAATCGGCTGGGAGCCTCTCTGCGCGCGCAAAAGTCTTCGATAGCAAGTTTAAGGTCGGTCTCCATGTGACTCCATTCTGCCCGTGGAGCACCCCTTGCCTTCTCGGACAACTGAACAATGCGCATCAGGGGTTCCGGCGGCTCTGACAGCCCGCATAAGTGGACCCGAATGTGGGTAGCCGCATCGAAGACGTTCCATTGCCCGTTCATCGCCTTAGCCGCGCATTCCGTCGCCAAAATCATTTGAGCGCGCTGCTTGCTGATAGGTGCGTCGACACCCATCTCACGGAAAGCAGAATCAATGTCATTGGGTTCAATCTCAACTTTGAGAATGTCTTTGCGATTCAGAATCGCCAAGCCCGCGATCCTCCTCAGCGCTGGCCCGTCGAAATCTTCTTCCAGTGCATGGATAAAAATGCCAGGGATCTGCCAATACTGCAGATCGCCGAAATAGTATTCAGCTGCAATTCTCTTTGGATCGATGGTCATGACTTCGAATCCACAGTTACTTCTTCCTGCCGCCGCGATGCCCTTCCAGCAGCCCTTCCAGCTCTTCCTTGAATTCGCGCACATCTTTGAAATCGCGATAGACCGATGCGAAGCGGATATAGGCCACCGTATCCAGCCCCTTCAGGTGCTTCATGATCAGCTCGCCCACTTCATTCGTGGTGCGCTCGCGCTCCATCGCCTCCATCAGAAAGGTCTCCGTGGCGTCCACAATGGCTTCGAGCTGGGTGGAGGATACGGGGCGTTTTTCGCAGGCGCGCAGCAGGCCGCTCAGTACCTTCTGGCGGTCAAAGCGCTCGCGGCGGCCGTCCTTCTTCACCACCATGTAAGGAATCTCGTCGATGCGTTCGTAGGTGGTGAAGCGCCGGTTGCAGCTCTCGCACTCACGCCGGCGGCGAATCGAATCCGCCTCCTTGCTTTCGCGCGAGTCCACCACACGATCCTGTGCAAAGCCGCAATACGGGCACTTCATCCTTTCTCGATTCTACGGTACGATTGCGTGCGCGTGTCTTCCAGGCGCATCCCACGCTGCGGGAATCCGGGTACCCGCGCCTGCACCGCGCGCACCTGCGCCGCATCTACCGGGTAGAGATGACATGTGCGGCAGCCGGGGTCGATGCAACGCGCCGCGCAGCCCGGATGCGTCAACAGACGGAGGGGTGTGCCATGAAGGTTGCGGAACTGTGCGTGGAGGTGCTGGCGGCGGCCGGCGTGGAGCGGATCTACGGAGTGGCGGGCGATTCCCTGAACGGCATCACGGATTCTGTGCGCACGCGCAAAGGCATGAGCTGGGTGGGAGTGCGCCACGAGGAAACTGCCGCCTTCGCCGCCGGAGCGGAAGCGGCGCTCACCGGCAAGCTGGCGGTCTGCGCGGGCAGTTGCGGTCCCGGCAACCTCCATCTCATCAACGGCCTCTACGATTGCCATCGCAGTCGCGTGCCGGTGCTGGCCATTGCGGCTCATATTCCATCGCAGGAGATTGGCAGCGGCTACTTCCAGGAGACGCATCCCGAACACCTGTTCAAGGAGTGCAGCGTCTACTGCGAGCTTGTCTCCAGCCCCGCGCAGATGCCGCGCACCCTTGAGATTGCCATCCAGACGGCCATCGCCAGGCGCGGCGTCGCTGTCGTTGTGCTGCCTGGCGACGTGGCTTTGGCTGAAGCAGTGAACGCCGAGCGGCGCGTCGAGTTCTCCGCCGAGCGCTCCGAGGTCATCCCGGGCAAGGAAAAGATGGCGCAGCTTGCCCAGCTTCTCAACCAGTCGCACAAAGTCACCATCCTTGCCGGTGCAGGCTGTCAGGGCGCGCACGATGAGCTCATGGCCGTTGCAGGAAACTTGCAGGCGCCTATCGTTCACGCCCTGCGCGGCAAGGAGTTCATCGAGTACGACAATCCCTTTGATGTGGGCATGACCGGCTTGCTCGGCTTCTCCTCCGGTTATCACGCCATGATGAACTGCGACACGCTCCTTATGCTGGGCACCGATTTCCCATACCAGCAGTTCTACCCGCAGAAGGCACGTATCGTGCAGATTGACCTCCGCGAGGAGCAGATTGGCCGCCGCAGCCACCTCGATCTCGGTCTCGCTGGCGGCATCAAAGAAACGCTGCGCGAGCTGCTCCCGCTCCTTCGTCCGAAGCAGGACTCTGCCTTCCTGCGTGCCTGCCGCGACCACTATCGCGACACGCGCAAGGACCTGGATGCGCTGGCCACCGGCAAGCCCGGCCAGCGGCCCATTCACCCGCAGTATGTGGCCAGGATTCTCAATGAAGTCGCGGCGGACGATGCCGTGTTCACCGTCGACGTCGGCACGCCGGTGATCTGGGCGGCCCGCTACCTCACCATGAACGGCAAGCGGCGTCTGCTCGGCTCCTTCAACCACGGTTCGATGGCCAACGCTCTGCCGCAGGCCATCGGCGCGCAGATCTCGCATCCCGGCCGCCAGGTCGTCACGCTTTCCGGGGACGGCGGCCTGTCCATGCTGATGGGCGAGCTGCTCTCGCTGCGCCAGCTTGACCTGCCCGTCAAGCTGGTTGTCTTCAACAACGGATCGCTGGGCTTCGTGGAACTGGAGATGAAGGCGACGGGCTTCCTCAGCCACGCCACCGACCTCGTGAATCCTGACTTCACCCAGATTGCCCAGGGCACGGGCCTGTTGGGCATCCACGTTGACGATCCGGAGCAGGTGCGGCCCGCGCTCGAGCGCGCCTTTGCCCACAAAGGCCCGGCGCTCGTCGATATCGCCGTCAACCGCCACGAACTGGCCATGCCGCCATCGCTCAAGCTCGACCAGGTGGTGGACTTCAACCTCTACATGATTAAGGCGATTCTGAACGGGCGCGGAGACGAGATTATCGAACTGGCTCGCACCAACCTCATTCGCTGAGCCCGTGCGCTGAGGGCCGCGCCGGCGCCTTCAGCGCAGGAACTCCCCAATCGCGCGCACCACGGTCTGCTGCTCATCTTCCCGCAACTCTGGGAAGATGGGCAGCGCCAGCACTTCGCGGGCCGCGCGCTCGGCCTCGGGGAAGTCGCCTTCCTTGTAGCCCAGCGGCTTCAGCGCCTCCTGCAAATGCAGCGGAACCGGATAGTAAATCTCCGAGCCGATCTTGCGCTCGGTCAGATGCTCGCGCAGGTCATCGCGCCGGCTGGTGCGAATCACGTACTGGTGCCACACGTGCCGGCTGCCCGGAACCTCGTGTGGCAGCACAATGCCGTGCGTGGGATACGGCCCTGTCTCGGCCAGCCCCGCTGCGTGAAACAGCGCATGGTAGCGACGGGCAATATTGTGCCGCGCCTGGTTCCATGCCTCGATGTGCCGCAGCTTCACCTGCAGAATCGCTCCCTGGAAGCCGTCCATCCGCGCATTCCAGCCGATCTCGTCGTGATGGTAGCGGCGGCGCATCCCATGCTGGCGCAGCATCCGCGCGCGCTCGGCAATGGTGTCCGAGTTGGTCGCCACCATGCCCGCGTCGCCCGCAGCCGAGAGGTTCTTGGTGGGATAGAAGCTGAAGGCCGCCGCATCGCCAATGCCGCCGGCCTGGACGCCGTCACGCGCGGCGCCCCAGGCCTGCGCGGCGTCCTCAATGATCGCAAGCCCACGCCCTCGTCCAAAACCAGGAGAAAAATCGGCGCACTGGCCGTAGAGATGCACCGGCAGGATGGCCCGCACGGCCGTGCCGCGTTTCGTGTCCAGCACCGCCTCCACCGCGGCCGGGTCGAGATTGAACGTCGCCGGGTCAATATCGGCCAGGACAGCAGTCGCCCCGGCGCGCAGAATTGCGCTGACCGAGGCGAAGAAGCTGAACGGCGTCGTCACCACCGCCATGCCGGGGCCGATGCCCGCTGCGGCCAGGGCCAGCCATAGAGCGTCTGTACCCGACGAGCAGCCGATGGCATGCGCCACGCCGAGTTGGCGGGCGGCGGCCTGTTCAAAGGCGGCTACCGGCTCACCAAGAATGAACTGCTGCGTCTCCAGTACATGCCCCAGCGCGGCCATCAGCTCCTCGTGCAGGGGCTTGTACTGCCGTTTCAGGTCGAGCATGGGCACAGGTTGCGCCGCCGGAGGGGCAGAAGCAGCGGAATCGGCAGGGTCTTTCACCCCACCATCGTAGCAGTTGGCGTGCGGCGCGAACCTCGCCGGAACAGACTGGTGACGACGGGCACATGCAGAGAGCGCGCGAGAGTTGAAAAAGGCCGAAAATCCTTTTACTGTTGTTACATTGCGGGATTCGTCAGCCACGGGACTTCCGGGGCAGGTCCCGAACAATTGGATGCACAATCGGGCGCAGGTCGGGCGTCCGGAACACAACCGAAGAAGAAAGCAGGAGATCGGCACATGGAAAACAAGCCGGCACAAAATATTCAGGACACCTTCCTGAACACCGTCCGCAAGGACAAGACCCCCATTACGATTTATCTGGTCAGCGGCGTGAAGCTTACCGGAAAGATTCGCTCTTTTGACAAGTACTCCGTGTTGCTGGAGAACAACAGTCAAGAGCAGTTGATCTTCAAACACGCCATTTCGACCGTTGTCAGCAATCGCAGTGTGATGCACGGTGAGCATCGACCTGCTGCGACGCATGGCTCCATCGGTCCGGCAGCGGTGCCATCCCCTGCGCCTTCTGCGGCTACCGCCGAGCAGCGCTAGTTTGGCTGGAGCACTCTTCGTTGCACGAGATTGAGAACCGGACGAAGCAGGAACGGGCGGTTCTGGTGGGAGTGGACCTTGGTGCCCACGCCCGCAGCCCTCGCTCTGGCGCCGAGGCCGCGCGTCTTTCTGCGCTGCAATCCAGAGAAGCTGCCACCGAATCTGAAGCCGCTCAAACGGACCAAGCCGAGAAGCCCGGCGCAGTTCGGCCCGTCGATGCCCCAGGCCTCAGCGCGGAAGAGTCAATGGCCGAGTTTCGTGAGCTGGTCCTCAGCGCCGGCGGCGAAGTCGCTGCCGAGCTCATGCAGCGGCGTGCACGCCCCGATCCAGCCACGCTCGTGGGCCAGGGCAAAGTCGAAGAAATTGCCGGTGTCGCAGCCTCCACCGAGGCCGATCTCGTCCTCTTCGATCACGATCTCTCGCCCACCCAGTTGCGCAACCTCGAGCGCGCCTTGCCGTGCCGCGTCCTCGATCGCACCCAGCTCATTCTGGACATCTTTGCCCGTCACGCCCGCACGCGTGAGGGCCAGCTTCAGGTAGAGCTCGCCCAGCTCGAGTACATGTTGCCCCGCCTCACCGGGCGCGGACGCGAGATGTCGCAGCTCGGTGGCGGCATCGGCACCCGCGGCCCCGGCGAAACCCAGCTTGAAACCGACCGCCGCCGCATCCAGCGCCGCATCGACCACCTCAAGCAGGAACTGGAGTCCGTGCGCCGCGTCCGCCGCCAGCAGCGCCAGCGCCGCGAGGCTGTCCCCGTGCCTACGGTGGCTCTGGTCGGCTACACCAACGCCGGAAAGAGCACGCTCTTCAACCGCCTCACCGGGGCGCAGGTGCTCCAGTCGGCGCGCATGTTCGCCACGCTCGACCCTAAGCTGCGCGCAATTGAGTTGCCCAGCCGCCGCAAAGTGCTGCTGTCAGACACGGTCGGCTTCATCCGCAACCTGCCCCACACGCTCGTCACCAGCTTTCGCGCCACGCTGGAAGAAGTGGAGCAGGCCGAGGTGCTGCTCCATGTGCGCGATGCCGCTTCTCACTACGGCGAGGAACAGAAGGCGCAGGTCGAAAAGGTCCTCGCTGAACTCGATGCCCTGCGCAAACCGCGCATCGAGGTGCTGAACAAGCTCGACCTGCTCGCGCAGGAAGATCGGCAGGCGCGCGCGGCCCAGGGCGCGTTGCTCGTCTCCGCACGCACAGGGGAGGGAATGGACGCACTCCTCGCGGCCATCGACGACGCGCTCAAATCGGATCCGCTTCTCGATGCCGAGCTGCGCATTCCGCAGAGCGAGGGCGCGGTGCTGGCCATGATTGATGCTGGGATGACGGTGCGCGACCGCGCCTACGAAGGCAACCTCGTCCATCTGCACGTCACGGGGCCTGCGTCGCTGGTGGGCCGCCTGCGCGAGTGGCGGATGCGCGGCGCCTAACACTTTCGCTTGCGAACCGGCAGCGGGCTCTTCCAACCCCTCATCTTTTTCTTCGTTCTTTAACCGGCTGCGCATCCGGTTTGGCACTTCAATGGAAGGCAGGATAGCCTGTCCCTGCAAAGAGGGAGCTGCGATGCCGACCCACGACAAGCAGGACGCGCCGTCGATCACCACGCTGGCCAGCCGCGAGGTCTACCGCAACCGCTGGATGCGCGTGCGCGAAGACGAAGTTCTGCGCTCCAACGGCCAGAAGGGCATCTACGGCGTGGTCGATAAGTCCGACTCCGCCATCATTCTGCCCGTCGACGGAGGCAACATCTGGCTGGTGGAGCAGTTCCGGTACACCATCCAGGAGCGCGCCCTCGAACTGCCCCAGGGAAGCTGGGAAGAAGACGAAGCGACGAGCGCCGAAGATCTGGTTCGTGGCGAACTGCAGGAAGAGACAGGCCTGCATGCGGCCACCCTGATTCACCTCGGCACGGTCTGGATCGCTTACGGCTTTCTGCGTCAGCAGCAGCATGTTTTCCTGGCGACAGACCTGAATCCCGTCGGCAATGACCCGGACGCAGAAGAACACGACCTGACCCTGCACTCGATCCCCATTGCCGACTTCGAGCAGAGGATGCTCGACGGCCGCATCCGCGATAACTGCACCATCGCGGCCTGGGGGCTCTATCGCATGTGGAAGGACCGGCAGGCATGACCGAGGTGAGGGACAGCAGAGAGGATCTGTCGCTTTCGCCTATATGCCGTCGGCCATTCACCGGGCTGTAATTGCAGATTGACATCCTTGCAACTGAAGCAGGCAGGAGACTTCTGCGGGCAGGTGATTTTGGTTGCAATGGAGAAAATGACTCTTCGGTGGGATGCGATTTTCTGGACGGCTTCCCGTACAATCGACGCATGAATATCACGGATACGAGCAAAAATGTGTCCGCTCTGGAGCAGCGGATTCAGACGCGCCAGGCGCGCATCGGCATCGTCGGCATGGGCTATGTGGGTTTGCCCCTCGCCCTGTTGTTCAGCGGTGAGCGTTTTCGCGTCACCGGCTTTGACATTGCAGCCGACAAGGTCGAGACGCTGAACCGCGGCAGCTCGTACATCGTCCGCATCCTTCCGGAGATGGTGCAGGAAGCGCAGAAGTCCGGCTTCCGCGCCACGGCCGATTACTCAGAAATCGAAGCGATGGATGCGGTCATCATCTGCGTCCCCACTCCGCTCAACGAGTACCACGAGCCGGACCTGAGCTTCGTAACCGGAACCGTGAAGGCCATCGCCCCGCATGTGCACGAGGGCCAGCTCATCATTCTTGAAAGCACCACCTACCCCGGCACGACCGAAGAACTTGTTGTCCCGCTGCTGGAAGGCGGCAACCCGCACGGCCTCAAAGTTGCGCGTGCGCTCGATGCTCCCGGCATCCACGTCGCCTTCTCGCCTGAGCGCGAAGACCCAGGGAACGAGACTGTGGCCCGCCACGACATTCCGAAGGTCGTCGGTGGCTGCGGTCCCGCCGCCGCGCGGCTCGCTGGCGCTCTCTACGGAAGCATCTTCCGCCGCGTCGTCCCCGTCAGCAGCCCCTCGGCGGCGGAGATGACCAAGCTGCTGGAGAATATCTATCGCTGCGTCAACATCGCCCTCGTCAACGAACTGAAGCAGCTCTGCATGCGCATGGGCATCGACATTCACGAGGTCATCGACGCGGCCAAAACCAAGCCCTTCGGCTTCCAGGCCTTCTATCCCGGCCCCGGCCTCGGCGGACACTGCATCCCCATTGACCCGTTCTATCTCTCATGGAAGGCCCAGCAGTTCGACTTCCGCACACGCTTCATCGAATTGGC
>JAGWML010000286.1 GCA_028873155.1 Acidobacteriota bacterium | reverse complement strand
CGCCTGCGTTGTTGCGCTCGGCATGATCAACGCCGGTGTCTTCTCCAACGACGACGCCACCTATGAGCAGTTTGACAACGCGCTCGCCACCTCCGGCGAAAAGTTCTGGCGTCTGCCCGTCGGCGATGAATACGCCGAGATGATCAAGTCTGACATTGGCGACATCAAGAACACCGGCGGTCGCTGGGGCGGAGCCATCACCGCGGCTGAATTCCTGCGCGTCTTCGCCGAAGACACGCCCTGGGTTCACCTCGATATCGCAGGCATGGCATGGGTGGAAGAGTCCAAGCCCTACATTGCGAAGGGCCCAAGCGGCATCGCCGTGCGCTCCGTGCTGGAGTGGGTGCGCAGTTACGCGCCGCGCCACCCTGGCTCGATCTAAAAACCGGGAAATGAGCAAGGCCATGGCGCACAGCTCAGCGCGCTGGCCTCTCTTTCTGTCTCGGAACTACATCGCTTCCGGGCTCTCGATGCCCAGCCAACTCAGCACCGTCCCCAGCTCACGCAGCGTCACGGCAGCCGTCGCCAGCAGCAGCGTCTTCCGCGCCGCATCTTCCTCGGTCAAAATGTGGTGCCTGTGGTAGAAGTTGTTGAACTCCTGCGCCAACTGAAACGCGTGCTTGGCCAGGTACGCCGGCTCTGACGTAGCCAGGCACTGCTCCAGCACCAGCGTCCTGCGTCCCGCGCGCAGCCACAGCGCCCAGATATCCGTGGCGTCCGGCGCCCGCAGAAACACCTCAATCTCGTCGCCGTGCTTGCTTGCCAGCGTCTGAAACTCCTCCAGCACAGCCCTCTCAGTCGTCCCGGCCTTGCGAAAGATATTCCGGGCGCGCACCACGGCGTACTGGATGTACGGTCCCGTCTCGCCCTCAAAGCTCAGCGCATCTTTGAAGTCAAACGCGATCACAGAGTTGCGCGTGACCTTCAGCATGAAGTAGCGCAGCGCACCAATCGCAATCTGTCCGGCAATCTTTCGCCGCTCCGCATCGTCGCGCCCCGTCTGGCGCTTGTTCACCTCTTCGAGCGTCGCCGCAATCAGCTTGTCGATAAGGTCATCGGCCTTCACGCCAAAGCCCTTGCGTCCGCTCACCTCGATGTACGGCCGCCCACGGTCTTCCTCGGCCACTTCGTAACCAAGTTCCTCCGCGCAGCGCGGCGTTAGCGCCACCATCTCGTAGCTGAAGTGCGTATAGTGGTCCGCCTGCGCCGCGTGGCCCATCCCGCGCAGCGCCTGAATCACATTCGCCTGCGGATCGCTCTGCCGCGAGTCAATCACGTTGTAGATTGCGCTCGCTCCGCCAAAGTGCGGATGCTCCGCCTCACCTTCCATGCATGAGATCCAGCACGTGTGCCCCGGATATCGGAAGAACGGCTTGTAGCCAAAGTCGCGGCCCAGCAGCCCGAACTTCCACAGGTGATAGGCGATGTCCTTGCCCACGTAGGTCACCGTGCCATTCGAGCGCACAATCACCTTGGCGTCTTCATCTGTCTCTCCGTCCTTCGTCTCCGCACCAGGCCGCGTCATCACCCAGCAGCCCTTGTTCTTCCCTTCCGTCTCGAAGTACAGCACACCCGTCTGCTTCAGAAGCTCAAACGCAGACTCCCAGAACCTCAGGTGCAAAATCTCGCTCTCGCGCGGCAGAAAGTCATACTCGATCCCCAGCCGCAGCATCGTCTCCAGGTGCCGCCGCAACACCGCGGTCGAAATCAGCTCGGCTACCTCAGCCGTCTCGTTGCCGCCATGCTCAATCGCGTGCAGCGTGTCGTAGCGCAGCTTCTTGCGCTCCTCGTTTTCCGCATCCGTGCCGCTCGCGTACCACTGGGACGTCCGTGCGTACAGGTCCCAGCAGTAGTAATCCATCGCATCCGCAAACTTCCCGCTCGCCTTAAACGCACGTGCACGCTCTTCCACGAGCGCCCGCACCTCCGCCAGCGGTTTGCCTTCCAGATGCAGAAAGCCCACCACCACATCCGCCACCTGCACGCCCGTGTTGTCGATGTAGTTCTGCACATCGACCTTCTGTCCTGCCGCGCGCAGCAGCCGCACAAACGTGTCGCCAAGGATTGCGTTTCGCAGATGCCCGATATGTGCCGCCTTGTTGGGATTGATGCTCGTGTGCTCCACCAGCGCGTGCGCACGCTCGTCGCCGGGCGGGTCGTCGTCTTCACCCATGGGTGCCACAGGTTTCGCTTCTGCGACCAGGGAAAGAGACGATTGCGCCACCGCTCTCGTCGCCGCCACGCGTTCCAGCCGCGCGTTGATGTAGCCGGCGCCCGCCAGCTCAAAAGAGTCAAACCCGCGGAGTGGGCCCAGCGCTGCCACAATCTCTTGCGCAATCACCTTTGGCGCTTTGCGCAGCGTGCGCGCCAGTTCAAACGCCACCGGCGTCGCCAGCTCGCCAAACTCAAGCTCCGGCGGGATCTCCACCGGAATCGTCTCCAGTTCCAGTCCGTAGCTCGACTTCAGCACCTCGCGCAGCCGCGTTTCGAGCCTCTTCTTCAGTTCCAGATACACAGTGTCAAAGCCTCAGAAATCCTTGATTTTCAAGGGTGATTCTAACAGAGCGTCGCTCCCCGCCTTGTTTGACGCACCCCGCATCGCACCCTAAGATGGA
>JAGWML010000285.1 GCA_028873155.1 Acidobacteriota bacterium | reverse complement strand
GGGTGGACCTGGATGAACTCGCCGTTGGCATAGTAAGCGCCCTGCTGGAAGACGGCAGATTGTGCCGAGCCGGTGCAGACGACGGAGTTGGTGCTTTTGCCGAAGATGGCGCCGATGCCGCCGGTGGCGAGAATGACCGCGCCGGCAGGGAAGGCGCGCAGCTCCATGGTGCGGAGGTCCATGGCGGTGATGCCGCGGGCCTGGCCTTTGGAGTCGAGAATGGCAGAGAGGAACTCCCAGCCTTCATACTTCCTGACCTTGCCCTCGGCCTCATAGCGACGGACCTGCTCGTCGAGCGCGTAGAGGAGCTGCTGGCCAGTGGTGGCTCCGGCGAAGGCGGTGCGGTGATAGAGCGTGCCGCCGAAGCGGCGGAAGTCGAGCAGACCCTCTGGGGTGCGGTTGAAGGGTACGCCCATGCGGTCGAGGAGGTCGATGATGCCGGGCGCGGCCTCGCACATGGCCTTGACGGGGGTCTGGTTGGCAAGGAAGTCGCCGCCGTAGATGGTGTCGTCGAAGTGCTTGTCGGTGGTGTCGCCTTCGCCCTTGAGGTTCTTTGCGGCGTTGATGCCGCCCTGCGCGCAGACGGAGTGAGAGCGCTTGACGGGCACGATCGAGAAGAGGTCAACGGAGCCGCCGGCCTCGGCGATCTTGATGACCGCCGCCAGTCCAGCGAGTCCTCCGCCGACCACGATGATGTTGGGTGCTGCCATGGATTGCTTTCCCTTTCAGAGATCAGGGGTCAGGGATCAAGGGATCGGTGACCCGTTCAAGGCAAATATGCCGGAATCAGGCTGAATGCGTTCCTGGCTGCATTGGAGCGACAAGGTGCGAGACAGGAGCAATCTCGGGCGCGTTTTGATAGCGCGGCCCGACAAAAGCCCAGATGCTGGCGAGTCCCATGATGACGAGGCCGAGGCCGATGGCGGCGCAGACGTAGCCGAAACGCTTGCGTGCCTGTTCGCCGGGGGTGATGCCCCACTTGGCCGCGAAGAGCCAGATACCGTAGGCGAAGTGCCAGCAGATGGCGATCATGGCAATGATGTAGACGGCAAGCATCCAGGGATTGGCGAGTTCGTGTTGCACCTTGGCGAAGGCTGCGCCGGGATTCTCCGGCAGGCTGATGCCCATGAAGCGCTGGCGCAGGACGTGCTGGCCGATGTAGAGGATGGCAATGAGTCCGGTATATCGCTGGGCGGTGTACATCCAGTTGCCTGCCCAGGGATAGTAAACGAGGTTGGATTTGCCGCGGAACCAGATGTAGAGACCGTAGAGGCCGTGGTAGAGGATGGGCAGAAAGATGAAGACCCATTCAAGAATGCGGACCATCGGCAGACTGTTTAAGAAGCGTACCTGCTGGCCATAGGCGATGGGGCCTTTGAGGGCCTCGAAGTTGGAGAGCAGGTGTTCGAGAAGGAAGGCTCCGATGGGAATAATCCCGAGGAGCGAATGCAGCTTGCGCCAGATGAAGCTTGTGCCCTGACCGGCGCGCAGCGGCTGAACGCCCTTTTTGACAGTGGGCGCGGAAGGAATTTGAGCGGTTGCCATGATGGTCGCAGCTCCTGATGGCTGTGAAGCGAGACTGAGTATGCGTGCTTCGCGATGTAGAAGACGCTATGTTCCTACTGCATTATTTGATTCCGGGGGAGCAAGCGTCAAGGCGAGCGGACTGCATCTTGCGACGGCGTGAACAGAAGCGGAAGCGTCAGACGTGCAACTGAGCGAGAAGAGCCGCGAAGGCGCGGCCGCGGTGGCTGAGTGCGTGCTTGGTTTCGAGGTCGATTTCAGCCATGGTGAGCTGGAGCTCAGGAAGGTAGAAAAGCGGATCGTAGCCGAAGCCGCCGGTGCCGCGGGGCGCATCGAGGAGGAGACCTTCGACGGCGCCCTCTGCGGTGTAGAGCGGCTGGCCGTCGCGCGCTGCGACGAGGACGCAGTGGTAGCGTGCGGTGCGCTGGTCTATAGAGACTCCGGCGAGACGCTGGAGCAGGACTATGTTGTTCCAGACGTCGGTGTTGTCGTTGGCGTCGGGTGAGTCAATGAGGCCGGCATCGGCTGCGAAGCGGGCGGAGCGGACACCGGGCGCGCCGTTGAGGGCGTCGACTTCGAGTCCGGAATCATCGGCGAGGACGAGATGATCGGGGGCAAAGCGGGAGTAGTAGACAGCCTTGAGTGTGGCGTTGGCGAGGAAGGTATCGCCGCTTTCTTCGGGAGCGGGGATGGTTGCGAGGCCGGGTAACGGCTCGATGAGGACATCGTGGGCGATGGCGGCGGTGGCGAAGTCGCGGAGCTTTCCCTTGCTGGAGGTGGCAGCGTAGAGGCGGAGGGCCATGGGGAGAGTGTAACGGTGGGCGGCGGGCGGATGCGGACGAGCGGCGGGGGAGCAAGGAAATGCTTTGACAGGGATGGGTTGGGTTGGATAGGTTTCTTCCGTCAGGAAATTATTTCATTTGGTAAATTTTATCGACTCAGGTGAGCGGCGCGCGAAGGGCTTGCGAGCCCGGCGTTGCGACCGGCAGGATGGACTGGGCTCTTTTTCGCAAGAGACGGGGGATGACGACGATGCGGGGAATGAAGCGGTTGGCGTTGGGGTGCGGAGTGGCGATGGCGCTGTGGAGCACGGGCGGCTGGGCGCAGGGTGAAGCA
>JAGWML010000047.1 GCA_028873155.1 Acidobacteriota bacterium | reverse complement strand
GCCAATGCCGCGCGTCGGGGTATTGATGATGCGCTGGAGGGCCATCGAGTCATGCGGGTTGCGCACCAGCCGCAGATAACTCAGCAGGTCCTTGATCTCTGCGCGCTCATAGAAGCTGAAGCCGCCCACCATCGTGTAGCGGATGGTGTACCGGCGCAGCGCCTCTTCCACCAGCCGCGACTGCGAGTTGGTGCGATACAGAACCGCGCAATGCGCGGATTCGGGATCGTCGGCACTCTCGCGCAGGAACTTCTGAATGCGGTCGGCAATGAACAGCGCCTCGTTCTCGCCGTCGGGCGCCTCGTAGTAGCCAATCAGGCTGCCGCCCTGGCGATCAGTCCAGAGCTTCTTTCCTTTGCGGCGCACGTTGTTGGCTACCACTGCGCCCGCCGCCTCCAGAATCACCTGCGTCGAGCGATAATTCTGCTCCAGGCGAATGATGCGCGCATGGGGAAAGTCCTGCTCAAACTCCAGAATGTTGCGAATATCCGCGCCGCGCCACGAGTAGATGCTCTGGTCCTCGTCGCCTACGGCGCACACATTCTTTGCCTCGCCGGCCAGGAGTTTCATCAGCTCATACTGCGGACGGTTCGTATCCTGGTACTCGTCCACCAGCAGGTAACGGTATCGGCGCTGGTAGCGCTCGCGCACGTCGGCGGCGACCTTCAGCACGCGCACAGCCTCCAGCAGCAGGTCGTCAAAGTCGAGCGCATTGTTCTTTCGCAGCTCTTCCCGGTAGCTCTTGTAGATGTGTGCGATGCGCTCACTGTTCGGGTCTTTCGAGCCGAGGTAGTACTCCTGCGGATCGACCATGTGGTTCTTCGCCCAGGAAATACGGCCCAGCACGGTGCGCGGTGTCAATTGCTTCGTGTCCAGCCCCATGCGCCGCATCACCTGCTTCACAATGGCCTGCTGGTCGTTCTCGTCGTAGATGGCAAAAGTCCGCGTCAGTCCCAGCCCGTTTACCTGCAGCGCTTCAATGTCGCGTCGCAGGATGCGCACGCAGAGCGAGTGGAAGGTCGCAATCAGCGGCTTGGCGACGGTCGAGTGACCGAGCAGCTTTTCCACGCGCGCGCTCATCTCGGCCGAGGCTTTGTTGGTGAAGGTCACGGCCAGAATCGTATCGGGCGCCACGCCTTTTTCCTGAATGAGCCAGGCGATGCGGTTGGTAATGACGCGCGTCTTGCCCGAGCCCGCACCGGCAAGGATCAGCAGCGGTCCCTCCGTCGTTTCCACGGCGGCGCGCTGCTCAGGATTCAGTTTGGCGATGAGTGAGGGCACGACCGGTCCGGGCGGGAAGATTCCTCTGCCTAGTGTACCGGGTCCGGGCGTACCGGTTCCGGCGCAGTCTGTTCTGGTCAGTTTCCTTTGGCCTGGGTGTCCTTCAATACCAGCACGGCAATCCGACCGTCGGAGTGAAACTCGCCGCCTGTCGCGGTCTTCGCAGTCGTCAGCGCGTCGGCGGGCATTACATGATCGCGCTGCGCCACAAGCCCCGTGGCCGCGAGCGTGCCGCTCACGTACTCGCGCTCATTGTCGATGTCCGGGTCAATTTTGTGGGTCACGCCGTTGTTGCGCTGGTCGCGCTCAAAGCCGATATCGTGCGTGGACGAGATGCACCACAGCGGCCGTCCATTCACTTCGTAGGGCGACTTCCACAACCGCAGGTGATTGCGCGACATCGCCACCTTCACCGCTTCGCCATGCGCCAGGCCATAATCCTGTGGCCGGTTGAAGAGCATCAGCGTGCTCATCGGCATCGTCAGGTAGTCCTTCTTTTCAAGCGAATCGAGGATTGCGTTCAGCGCCGATGAACCGGCGGACTTGTCCACCTGCACCCAGTTGGCAGCGGTGAAGGCCTGGAGCACCTCGTCCTGCGTGCCGACGAGAAAGACGTTCACCATGTCGCCGGGATTGCCGTCAGGGTCCGTCACGCGACGCGGAATCTCGGCAAGAAGTTGCGGAGTGATACCGGCGATGGGCGCATCCGGCGGGCCGCCCGCCGTCGCGGGCGCAGCGCTGGCTGAGCCCTGGGCCAGCAGATCAATCTGCACCTTGAAACTTCCCGTTGCGTTGGCGGCTTCGCCCTGGCTCTGATTGAGGCCGAGGTAGAGCCGCCCGGCGACGGGTACGTCATACTCTTTGCTCTCGCCCACGGCAAATGGCTGGGCGTAGGTCGCGTCACCCAGGCGTGCGATCAGTGCGCCATGGCCGGCGTCGCGAACCGGATACTGATGCAGCAGGTCAGCAAAACCGCGCGACAGCCCCGCCGGGCCGAACGATCCTGCGGTGCTGAACCGGTCCATCGGCGACTGGCCGGCGGGATACGACATTGTGCCGCTTGCCGTGAAGCGCACCTTCGCACCTGCGCGCAGATCAATCTTGGTATCCACCCAGAGCTCGGTAGCCGGAACTTCGACCTTGTAGGAATGCAGGCTTCGCGCGTTCGTGGTGGATTGCGAACCGACAGGCGGTAGTCCGATGATGCCGCATGACAAGAGCCAGAGAAACGCGCAACCACGCAATCGAGAAACGGCCAGGTTCTTCATATCTGCCTCGGCAGGCACGCAGGTCCACGTCTAAAATTGGCGCTCGGACCTGTGCTCACGCCGACAGCATAAGCCTGCGCGGAGTTTGCCGCAACACGCGCTGCTGAACGGAAGGCTCCCGCTGCGCCGCGAGCCTCTGGCAGGTTGCCTTCCAAAGCCTCACAATGAGGAGATGTTCGATCAGGCTCGCGGCCTCGCACTGCTCGTCGGCTTTTTCCTCTTTGGCGGCTTTCTGCATCGTGTGGGCGTGCCCATTCCTGGCGGAGTGCTGGGCCTGCTGCTTCTCTACGTCGCGCTCACCACAGGGCTGGTTCCGCTGGCTTGGCTGCAGCGCGCAGCGGACCTGCTCCTGCGCCACATGGTCCTTCTCTTCGTGCCGCTCACCGTGGGCCTGATGGATTTAGGCCGCGTGCTCTCGCGTCAGGCATTTGCTCTTAGTGCGAGCCTCATCGTCAGCTTTCTAGCTGTGCTGTTGACGACGGGTCTGCTGGGGCGATGGCTCGTTGCCGTTTTGCCCGCCGATGCCGAGGCGGCCGAATGAGCGTTCTCGCCGCGTTGCGCCATCCGGTCTTCAGCATCGCCTTCACAGTGGTCTGCTACGCCGTCGCGCTTGCGCTGCACCGGCGCTGGCGCTGGGTTCCGCCCATCGTGGCAGCCAGTGTGCCCATCGTCACGCTGCTGCTCGCCGCTCGCATTCCTTACGCCGACTACAACCGCGGAGGCAACTTGCTCACGTGGTGGCTGGGCCCGGCGACGGTCGCTCTGGCCGTGCCCATGTATCGCAACGGCCGCCGTCTCAAGCGCTCGTTGCCGCGACTGCTTCTGGTTGTGTTCGCTGGCGCGGTGGTCGGCATGACGACCGCGGGCGGCACCGCGTGGTTGCTGGGCGCGCCCATCGCCGTGGCCATGTCCGCGGTGCCCAAATCCGTCACCACGCCCATCGCCGTCGAAGTTGCGCGCGAACTGGGCGGCATACCGCAGATTACCGTCGCTCTGGTGATTCTGGCTGGCGTGCTCGGAGCCACATTCGGTCCTGCCATCCTCGCAATCTTTCGCGTGCGCGAAGATCGCTCCGTCGGAGTGGCTATCGGGTCAGCCTCGCACGGCATCGGCACGGCAAGCCTCGTCCGCCGCTCTGAGTTGCAGTCCGCCGTCTCTTCATGGGCCATGGCTGCATCCGGCGTCGTCACATCGCTGCTCGCCGCTGCGCTTGCCCTGCTGCTGCGCCACGCAAAACTCTGAACCGCGTCGTTGGGTGGCGCGGTTACAAACGCCGTAGCCGCGCGCAGGCCTCGTCCAGATCCGCGTCCTTCTTGGCAAAGCAGAAGCGCAACAGATCTTCGCCGCGTCCATGCCGGAAAAACGCCGACCCCGCCACAGCCGCCACGCCGGTGGCCGCAAGCAGATATCGCGCCTTCTCCGCAGCGGTCCGGCCCTTGAGCCCCGTCGTCTTCGCCAGCACGTAATAGGCGCCGGCAGGCACGCCCGGCTCCATGCCCACGTCGCGCAGAGCCGCCACGATCTTTTCGCGCTTGGCCCGATGATCGGCAGCCAGTTGTGTGTAGAACGACGGCGGCAACTGCTCCAACCCCGCAGCCGCGCCGTGTTGCAAAGCCGAGGGAGCGCACACGTAAGTGAGGTCGTGAAAATACGCCATCGCCGCCATCCACTTGGCATCGGCGGTGGCGTAGCCCAGTCGCCAGCCTGTTACCGAGAACGTCTTCGAGAAGCCCGACAGCACAATCGTCCGCTCGCGCATCCCCTCCAGCGTCGCAGGGCAGATGTGCTCCGCTCCGTCGTAAACGAAGTACTCATAGATCTCGTCGGTGAAGAGGAACAAGTCGTGCTCGCGGCAGACATCGGCGATGGCTTCAATCTCTCTGCGCGAAAACACCTTGCCGCTCGGGTTGGCCGGCGTGTTCAACAGAATGGCTTTGGTGCGCGGCGTGATCGCTGCGTGCAGCGCGTCCACGTCCAGCGCCCAGTCCGGCTCCGCCAGCGGAACCAGCGCGGGCTTCACGCGCATCGACTTCAGCGTGGCCATGTGGTAGCCGTAGAACGGCTCAAATAGCAGTACCTCATCGTGCGGATTCAAGAGCGCCATCGCCGCCGCGTACAACCCCGCCGTTGCGCCGGACGCGACGAGCACCTCGGTCTCCGGGTCATAGTGCAGGCCGTAGTCGCTTTGCTGCTTCTTCGCGATCGCCTCGCGCAGCCGGGTAATGCCGTCCAGCCGCGTGTAGATGTTGTACCCGGCGTGAATCGCCGCAAGGGCTTCAGCCTCCACCGGAGCGGGCACCGGCGTGTCACACACACCCTGCGCCAGGTTGATGCCGCCGATGCGGTCGCACTCGGTGGTCATGGCGCGAATCTCGGACTGCATGGCGCCGGGAGCCAGTTCGCTCAAGGCCAGGCGGGAGGTCGTATGCGGGTGGGGCGCAGCAGTGTGAGTCACGGGGAAGTCCCTTTCAGTGCCATCTTACAACTGCGCCGCCGTGCGCGGCGGCACACCTTGTCCGTCCTGCGGCGGCGTACAATCATGCTTTCATGCACGAGCTTTCCATCGCCTCCAGCATCGTCGATTCCGTTACGGAGTCACTCGCCGCCTATCCCGGCGCTCGTGTCGTGGAGGTGCGCTTGCGAGTGGGCGCGCTGGCTGCCGTCGTCGAGGACTCGCTGCAGTTCTGCTTCGGCCTCGCGACAGAAGGAACGCCTCTTGCAGGCGCAAGACTTGCCGTGAAGACGCTTCCGGTCGTGGTGTATTGTGTCGGGTGCGCGCGCAGCGACGAGATCGTCGGTGTCCAAAGCTTGCGCTGCCCCACTTGCGGCGAGCTGACCATGGATGTGCGCCAGGGGCGCGAGTTGGAGATCGAAGCAATCGAGATCGACGAGGCCGAGGTACAGGTATGACAACGCGGATTGTCGAACTGCGGCAGGGAATTCTGAAGAAGAACGACGAGCTGGCGCGCGCCCTGCGCGGGCGCTTCACCGCAGCGGGTGTGCTGGTGTTCAACCTCGTCTCCAGTCCTGGCACGGGCAAAACGGCATTTTTGGAACGCACGCTGCGCACTCTGCGCGAGGGCGGCGCAAGCGTTGCTGCACTGGTCGGCGATCTGGAAACCGACAATGACGCCCGTCGTCTCGCCGCCAGCGGCGCTCCCGTCCGCCAGATCAACACCCACGGCATCTGCCATCTTGAGGCCGAGATGGTCGGCAGGCACCTCGACGGATGGGAACTCAGCACGCTCGACTATCTCTTCATTGAGAACGTCGGCAACCTCGTCTGCCCCTCCAGTTACGACCTCGGCGAGCGGATCCGCGTGGCGCTGCTCTCGGTCACAGAGGGCGAAGACAAGCCGCTTAAATACCCCACTCTCTTCAACTCCGCCGATGCCGCCGTCATTACCAAAATCGATCTGGCGGAACCGTGCGGCTTCGACCGTGAAGCAGCGCTGCATCATCTCAATGAGATCCGCCCCGGCATCCGTATCTTTGAAACATCCGCGAAGACCGGTGCGGGCATGGCCGAGTGGCTCGACTATCTGGCCGCCGAACGAGCCGCATCCGCGCGATAGCATTCTTCCCGCATCCCCAGATGTTGGAGGTCCTGCATGAAGACAGCGAAGAAGGGAAGTGCTCAAACCGCCGACGGGGCGGCAGCCGTCGAGGCGTATCTTGCCCGCGTGCCTGAGCCCGCGCGGACGACCTTGCGCACCCTGCGCGCTCGAATCCGCGCAGCCGCACCCAGGGCAGCCGCCGAGTGCATCAGCTACGGGATGCCTGCCTTTCGCTACAAGGGCTCCCTCGTCGCCTATGCCGCGTTCAAAAACCATTGCAGCTTCTTTCCCATGCAGGCCTCGCTGATCGACGCGATGCAGGACGAGCTCGCTGGCTACCGCACCTCCAAAGGAACGCTGCAGTTCCCAATCGACCAGCCATTGCCCGCGGTTCTGGTGAGGAAAATGGTCAAGGCGCGCGTGACCGAGAATGAGCGCAAAGAACATGCAAAAAGCCGCTGATTGAGTGATCTAAATCACATCCCACATCTCCACGCCGAAGGTATAAGGTACTTGCCATGTGCCTAGCGATTCCAGGAAAAGTCGAGTCCATCGCCGATGAAGGCGGCCTGCGCGTGGGCCGGGTCAACTTCGGCGGCGTCGTCAAACGCGTCTGTATGGACTATGTGCCCGAGGTCGAAGTTGGCGACTATACCCTTGTCCATGTGGGCTTTGCCATCTCCAAGATTGACCAGCAGACCGCCGAGGAAACGCTGGATTCCTTCCGCCAGATGGGCATTCTCGACGAAGAACTGGCCGGCGAGGAGGAGCAGCTTGCCCGCGCTGCTGCGCGTCCGCAATCGCTTTGCCCCGACGGGAGCTGCGATCCCCAATGAAGTACCTTACCGAGTTTCGGAACGGCGCAATCGCCCAGCGCATGGCGCGGGAGATTCACGCCGTCACCACGCGCCCCTGGAAGATCATGGAGGTCTGCGGGGGCCAGACTCACTCCATCATCAAGAACGGCATCGACCAGATGCTGCCCGCCGGAGTCGAAATGGTGCACGGCCCCGGCTGCCCGGTCTGCGTCACGCCGCTCGAGCTGATTGACAAAGCACTCGCCATCGCCGCCCAGCCCGGCGTCCTCTTCTGCAGCTTTGGCGATATGCTGCGCGTGCCTGGCACCGAGGGAGATTTGTTCCAGGTGAAAGGCCGCGGCGGCGATGTCCGCATCGTCTATTCGCCGCTCGACGCCGTAGATCTCGCGGCGAAGAACCCGGACAAGCAAGTGGTTTTCTTCGGCGTAGGCTTTGAGACTACGGCCCCGGCCAACGCCATGAGCGTGCACGTGGCCAGGCGGCGGGGCCTGCGCAACTACTCGCTGCTCGTCTCGCATGTGCTGGTGCCGCCAGCGATTGAAGCCATCATGAGCGCCCCCGGCAACCAGGTGCAGGCGTTTCTTGCCGCAGGTCACGTCTGCAGTGTCATGGGCTACTGGGAGTATCCGCCGCTGGCCGAGAAGTTCCGCATTCCCATCGTCGTCACCGGCTTTGAGCCGCTCGATCTGCTCGATGGCATCCGCCGCGCCGTGTTGCAGCTTGAGGCAGGCCGCCACGAGGTCGAGAACGCCTACGAGCGCGTCGTTCGCTATGAAGGCAATCCGGCTGCGCAGGCTCTGCTGCGCGAGGTCTTTGAAGTCACCGACCGCGCCTGGCGCGGCATCGGCATGATTCCGCGCAGTGGCTGGCGGCTCAGCGCGGCCTATCGCGACTTCGACGCCGAAGAGCGCTTCCAGCTCTCCGGCATCCGTACCGTCGAGTCGCCGCTTTGTCGCGCGGGCGACGTGCTGCGCGGGGCCATCAAACCCGCCGAGTGTCCAGCCTTCGGCAAGGAGTGCACGCCACGCCATCCGCTCGGAGCAACCATGGTCTCCACTGAAGGCGCCTGCGCCGCCTATTACAATTACGGCCGCTTCCTGTCTGCCGAGCAGTTGGCCGCAGCCGGGTCCGGGCTAGGCGCCAGCCACGTCGCAGGTGCAGCGCATGACTGAGCCAGGCACCGCGCCCGATTTTGCCAACTGGACCTGTCCCCTGCCGCTCCGCGACTACCCCGCCATCGTGATGGGCCACGGCGGCGGAGGCAAGCTCGGCAACGAGCTGGTCGAGCATCTCTTTCTGCCAGCCTTTCGCAACCCGGAGCTTGAAAACCTGGGCGATGCCGCGGTCTTTGATCTCAAGCCGGGATTCGGACCCGCGCGCATCGCCATGAGCACCGACTCGTTTGTCGTCCAGCCGCTCTTCTTTCCCGGCGGCTCCATCGGCGCGCTGGCGGTCAATGGCACAGTCAACGACCTCGCCGTCTCCGGGGCGGAGCCGAAATTCCTCAGCGCCAGCTTCATTCTGGAAGAAGGCTTTCCTCTCGCGCAGCTTGCCGCAATCGTCGACGCCATGGCCGAAGCTGCGCGCGTCGCGCAGGTCCGCATCGTCACGGGAGACACCAAGGTTGTTGAGCGTGGCCATGGCGATGGCTGCTACATCAGCACCGCGGGCGTGGGCATTCAGCGCTCTGGTATCCTGGTCGGCCCGGATCGCGCCCGGCCCGGCGATGAGGTGCTTGTCTCTGGGACTCTTGGAGACCACGGCATGGCCATCATGAGTGTGCGCGAGGGGCTGGAGTTCGAGAGCCAGATCCGCTCCGACTGCGCCGCCCTGAATGGCTTGATCGCCGATGCACTGATTGCAGGCGGGCGCGGAGTCCACGCCATGCGCGATCCCACGCGCGGCGGTTTGGCATCCACTCTGAATGAGATTGCCGCCGCCTCGCGCGTTGGCGTCGCAATCGACGAAGCGGCATTGCCGGTACGCCCGGAGGTGCAGTCCGCATGCGAGCTGCTTGGGCTTGATCCGGTCTATGTCGCCAACGAGGGCAAGGCCGTCTTCTTTGTCGCACCGGAAGCTGCGGATCGCGTGCTGGCTGCCCTGCGCGCCCATCCGCTGGGCAAGGATGCCGCGCGCATCGGCCGTGTCACTGCCGAACATCCGGGCATGCTGGTGGCGCGCACAGCCATGGGCGCCAACCGCGTCATCGCTACGCAGATAGGCGAGCAACTGCCGCGCATCTGCTAAGTCGGCCAGGCCACGATGCGCTGGCAGTCTTATGCCAGCTTGTCGAATGCTATCCGAATGCGCTCATCCAGCCCGGCGTGCGGTTCGCCGAACTTGCTGTCCAGCTCCAGCACAAGCGCAGGCGGGGCAGGCAGTGCCTGCAACCCCTGCACGGTCGCAGCCCAGTCAATCGTGCCCTCGCCCGGCCACAGGTGCTCGTCTTTCAGGCCGTGATTGTCATGAAGGTGGACGGACACGATGCGTGGACCCATAGTTGTAAGCGCGCCGGCAACGCCTTCCATCATGTGCGCGTGGCCCACGTCCAGGCACAGCCCAGTCTGGCTCAGATGGCCCATCTCCAGGATCAGCATCAGATGCTCGGGCGTCGTCGGCTCGTTCAGCAGATTCTCGACCAACACGCGCACGCCCAGCGGCCGCGCAAATGCACCGAGGTGCTCCAACGCGGTCTCGGCATATTCGAGGGCACGCGGCGACCATGTGTCGGTCTTCTCGCCCAGGTGCACTACGAGATTCCTGAAGTGGATGTGCTCGGCTGTCTCCAACGCGCGCTTGATCTCGTCCATCGCATCAATGCGCCGGGACTTTTCCGGGTGGAGCAAGTTGACGGCAGGCGCTCCGGCCCGGCCCATCTCGCGGTCCGAAAAAAGCGGCGCGTGCATCGAGAAGGGTTCCAGCGTGTTTTCGCCGAACCATTCGGCCAACTCGTTCACGTGCTCGCGGCTTGTGTAGTCAAAGTGCTGTCGTGCGGCAAAGATCTCCACTGCCTCAGCGCCGCCCCGGCTGGCCAGTTCCAGCAGGCCGGGGTGAAGCCGCTGATTCAGAAACACATGGGTCGAGAGCACACGCCGCTTCACCGAGAATACCCCCATGGCCGGACCGCTGTCGCAGACCCGGACATCTCCCCTCTATTGTCGCATTTTTGCAACAACTTGCGGCAGTCGGCCTGTTGCGGAGAATGGTGCCTGGCACCTGCGCTCAGTAGCCCGCCGCTTTGCCGTAGTGGCTCCGGTGGTCTTGCCCGCCTTCCAACTCACCCGTCCGGAGATCGACCGCGATACACTCGCCATTCGACCAGTGGCCGTCTTTGATGGAAAGCTTGTAGCCCATCGACCGCAGCTCCGCCAATGCATCCGCGCTGAAGCCCGGCTCCAGGTAGAGCGTGTCCGGCAGGTACTGGTGGTGGAAGCGCGGCGCATCCACTGCCTGCTGAATGTTCAATCCGCCAACGGCAGCCGAGAGAAAGATATTCGCCACCGTCGTAATAATCCGCGCCCCGCCCGGCGAACCCAGCACATAGCGCAGCTTGTTGTTCTCCAGAATGATCGTCGGTGTCATCGAGCTCAGCGGCCGCTTGCCTGGCGCGATGGCGTTGGCCGGCCCCTGGATCAGTCCGAACATATTCGGCGTGCCCATCTTTGAGGCAAAATCATCCATCTCGTCGTTCAGCAGAAAGCCCAGCGTGCCAGAGGTGACATCCGAGCCAAAGGCGTTGTTCAGTGTGGTCGTCACGGCGACGGCATCGCCCTCGCTGTCCACTACCGAGTAATGCGTCGTGTCCTGTGACTCCGCGCGATGTCCGGCGGTCTTCGGCGCCGCCGGCAGAAATCCCTCGGGCCGTTCCAGCGTTGCGCTTGGCGAGGCCGCGTCCGCCCGGATGCTGCGCCGCCACGCCGCTGCGTACTTCTTGCTCGTCAGCTCTGCGCCAGGAATCCTGTTGTAGTCCGGATCGCCGAGATAGTCGCCTCGGTCCATATAGGCCCGGCGATAGGCTTCGGTCACGAGGTGAATCCACGGGGCTGTCCGATCTCCCAGCCGGCTCAGGTCATATGTTTCCAGAATGTTCAGCGCGCTGATCAGCACCACCCCGCCCGAGGATGGAGGTGGCGAGCTAATGATCGTGTCGTTATGAAAGGTGCCTACCACGGGCCGTCGCTCCTCCACCGTGAACTGCGCCAGATCGTCTGCCGTCAGCAGCGCGCCACCTTTCTTCAAATCGCTGATCAACTCCGCCGCCATTTTGCCGTGGTAGAAATCATCGGGGTTCAGAGAGATTCGTTTCAGTGTCCGCGCCAGCAGGGGCTGCCGAAAGACCTCGCCCGCGCGGTATAGATTCCCGTCGCGCTGGAAGATGTGCTTCGATTCAGGAAACCGGCTAAGGTCTGTATCGCTCAGATCTGCGGCCTCTTCCGCCGTCAGCACAAAGCCCCGGCTTGCCAGCCGGATGGCCGGCGCCATCACCTTGCGCAGTCCCAGCCGGCCATATTTGCTCTCGGCATAGGCCAGTCCCGCCACCGAGCCTGGAGTGGCAATGGCCTTGTAGCCCACAATGCTCATGCCCGGAATCACATTGCCTCGGGCATCCTGATACATGGTCGCGGTCGCCGCAAGCGGTGCCTTTTCGCGGTAGTCGATGAATGTGGCCTGCCCCGCATGGGTGCGCAGCAGCATAAATCCGCCGCCGCCCAGGTTGCCTGCTGCCGGGTGCACCACGGCCAGCGCAAAGCCGGTGGCCACGGCGGCGTCTACCGCGTTGCCGCCTGCGCGCAACACCTCCACGCCTGCATCCGAGGCCAGATGATGCACGCTCACCACCATGCCGTGCCGTGCCCGCACGGGCTGCTCGCTTGTGTAGGCGAGCCCATTCATCGTGCCTTCCTGTGTCGTCGCGGCGCCGGAAGTGCAGAGCAGGGCAATCAGAACAAAGAATGCAGCAGGAAGATCGAGCCTTCGCGTCATATCGGGTTCACACAGCATACCCCGGAATCCATAAAGACGGTCTGTTGGCCTCAAGGGGTCGCCATGTATCCTTATCTTTCCGTGGCCTCTGATTCTTCCGGCCGCAGAAGTGACCAGGATTTACCCAAACCGCCACGCATGCGTCCAACGCTTGACGGCGGTTGCGGGCTGAAATATCGGTGTGCGGATGTACCGGTTCGGACCTCACGCACGCCGTTCCAATTGGATGACGGAGAACAGAATGCAGATGAAGTGGATGCGGGCTGCCGCAATCTTTCTTGGAGTCGTGGCCGCCCTGAGCGGCGCTTCGGCTCACGCCCAGTTTGATGTTGCCGGCAGTTTCTTCTCGACCTTCAACACTTCCACCTCGGGACACGGCACCAACCAGAAACCGAAGAACTCCCCCGGCGGAATGCTCGAGTTTCGCTACATTCGCAAGCCGCTGAAGGGTTTTGAGCTGAGCTATTCCTACAACCCGGCGGACGAATCCTACACCGTGTCCCCGAACGGCTGCGGCCTGCGTTGCGGCACCGCTCCGGTCACCGTTACGTCTGACAACCACATGATCGGCATGAACTGGGTGCCGACGACCGCAAAGAAGTACGCCGGCTTCACGCCCTTCGGGATTGCGGGCCTCGGCTTCGTCATCTCTGAGCCCAATACGAACAGCTACGCCCTCAACTCCAAGGTGCGTATCTCGTTCGACTATGGTGGCGGCATAGACTACGGCATCACCTCGCGCCTCGGCGTGCGCGCGCAGGTGCGCGGAGCTGCTTACAAGGCCCCCGATCTGTCGATCCTCTACTCGCCGACGGGTGCGTATATGCAGACCATCCAGCCCTCGATCGGCATTTACTTCCGGCCGTAGCGCCGCACCATCAGTTACTCGCAGCTAAGCCCTTTGGTGAACGCACGATGCAGGCGCCAAAGGGCTTTCTGTTACCTGCGTCATCTGCGGCACAGGCCACCCATCGAATGCCATGCGCGTCTAACTGGCATTGCGGCGTAAACGGCGCCGCGGTGCTGGCAACTTCCCACATTCATACACAACCAAGCTTCGGCGAGAAGCCGCGGAGGAAATGATGCGAGTGAAGTGGACGTATACGGCGTTTGCTTTTGTCTTTTTTGCTTTTCTGTACGGCGCGGTGGCCCAGGCTGAGAACGATGTGGCGGCGAGCCTCTACGGGGCCTTCAGCGGAACCACGACCGGCAACAACGTCAAACAAAGCCCTGCAAACCAGGCGGGCGTGCTCTTCGAGCTGCGCCACATCTCCAACCCGCTGGTCGGGTATGAAGTGACGTATGCCTACAACCGCGCCAATCAGGCCTATTCATCGGGCCTCAGTCGGACCCCCGGTTTCTGTCCCGGTTCTGGGTGTCCGGCGCCCGTCTCCGTTCCGGCCAATGCACACGAAATTACGGCGGACTGGCTCGTCTCCTTTGGCGTCGCGAATCTCAAGCCGTTCCTGCTGGGCGGCGGCGGCCTGCTGTTGAACGTGCCTGCATCGAGCGGCGGCTCCACCAGCACCAGCACGCAGGGCGTCTTCGTCTACGGCGGCGGGCTGGACTGGGGCCTTCTGCCGCATCTCGGCCTGCGGGTGCAGTACCGCGGCAATCTCTACAAAGCACCCGACCTGACGAAGCTCTATACGTCGACAAACCGGTTCACCCAGACCGCGGAGCCGATGATCGGAGCATACTTCCGCTTCTGAGCGCGTGGTCGTGATACGTAGTCGTGGTTCGTTCCCGGCCGGCCCCGGCTCGTCACATCCCGCTGTGCCGGCGGTCACAGGGGCGAGCCTCCTTCGTGCGCCAAAGTTGCATCCTACTTGGACAGCGCGTCTCCGGAACTGCGCCATCTCCGTGCTGCGCGCCGATCCCTCCTGCGAGGTGAAGGAACATGCACCTGAGCAAGATGCACCGTGTCTGGATGCTGCCCTTTTTCCTGGTGTCGATCGCGGTCGCAGCCCCGGCCCAGACCGACGTCGCCCTGAGCTTCTACGGGGCCTTCACCGGCTCGACGACTGGCAACGGCGTCACCCAAAGCCCTGCGAACCAGGCTGGAGGCATGGTCGAGCTGCGCCACATCTCCAACCCGCTCGTCGGTTATGAGGCAACGTACTCCTACAATCGCGCGAACCAGCAATATCTGAACGCAGTATTAGCTCCAGGCTGCCCAACGGGCCAGACCAACTGCCTGATCGACCGTGCCGGAACGGTCGCAAACAACGCCCACGAGATTACCGGAGACTGGGTCTTCTCCCTCAAACTCGCCAACCTGCGCCCCTTCGCTCTGGCAGGTGGTGGACTTTTGGTGAATGCGCCCAGTAGCGGCAGTGTCGGAGGCTGTTATTTGATGAACCCGCTCTGCTTCATCTCCCCCGCATCCACGCAGAGCTCGACGACGGGTGTCTTCGTCTACGGCGCGGGTCTGGACTGGGGCCTGCTGCCGCACCTTGGCCTGCGTCTGCAGTACCGCGGCAACGTCTACAAAGCCCCGGACCTGATCGGCGCATTTCAGTCCACCAACAGCTTCACGCACACCGCTGAGCCGATGATCGGGGCGTACTTCCGTTTCTGAGCCTGGCGGCGCGTTGAATCGTCGCTCACACTCCGCCGGCCAGTGGTCACGAGTGCAACGCTTCTGACGGTCACTTTAACTTCAACGGGGGAAATCCGAATGTGCATCCGCAATTTGCATCGCGTTGTTGCTTCGGCGCTCTTCTTCACAGCCATCGCCGCTACAGCCCCGGCACAGACCGACGTTGCCCTGAGCTTCTACGGAGCCTTCACCGGCTCGACGACTGGCAACGGC
>JAGWML010000046.1 GCA_028873155.1 Acidobacteriota bacterium | reverse complement strand
CAGGCACGGCTTGGCCTGCTCCATGCACTTGCGGAAGGCGAGGCGGCCGGCCATCTTGAACGACATTTCGTTGGAGTCCACGTCGTGATAACTGCCGTCATAGACCGTCACCTTGAAGTCCACGACCGGGTAGCCCGCCAGATAACCACGCGCAGCTGACTCGACAATCCCCTTCTCTACGGCCGGGACGAATTGCCGGGGAATTGCGCCGCCAAAGATCTCATTGGCAAACTCAAAGCCGCCGCCGCGCGGTAGCGGCTCCATCTTGATCTTGCAATCGCCGAACTGACCATGGCCTCCGGTCTGCTTCTTGTGGCGCCCCTGCGCGTCGGCGCGCCCGCGTATGGTTTCGCGATAGGGCACCTTTGGCGCTTTCAGCGTGACCTCGGCGTGATAGCGCTTTTTGAGGCGGCTCACGATTGCTTCGATGTGCGGCTGGCCCGCGCCGGCAATCAGGAACTCGCTGGTCTGAGGATCGCGGAAGAAGCGAATCAGCAGGTCCTCTTCCATCAACTTGTGAATCGCGGGAGCGAGCTTGTCTTCATCGGCGCGCGTTTTGGGCTCAATCGCATAGGTCATCGCCGGTTCCGGAAGAGATGCAAGTTCGATCTGGATCTCAGCGCCCTTCTGGCCCAGCGTATCGCCGGTGAGCGTATCGCGCAGCTTGGCGACCGCACCCAGATCGCCGGCATGAAGTTCCGCAACCTCCACGGCCTTGCGGCCCTGCATGATGCTCAGGTGCGAAAGTCGCTCCTGTCCACGACGGGTATAGTTCTCCACGGTCGCATCGTTCTTGACTACGCCGCTGGCCACCTTGAAGAAACTGATGCGTCCGGCAAACGGATCGGTCATGGTTTTGAAGACGATGAGCGCAGTCGGCTCTGCATCGTCAACTCGACGCAGGGCCAGCTTGGCGTCGCTTGTGCTGCCGTTGCTCGCGTCAGCCGGTGCAGCGGGGGATTTGATTGCAAATGGCGCGCGCTCAAGGGGCGACGGCGCATATACCTTGATGAAATCGAGCAGGTGGTCCGTCGCCATGTTGGCCAGACCGCTGGTGAAGAGCACTGGAAAGATGCGGTCCTCCCGAATCGCTTCATGCAGCGCGGCGATCAGGTGCTCCTCGGGGATGGTTCCCTCGGCGAAGAACTCTTCCATCAGTTCGTCCTTGCCCTCGGCGACGAGTTCCACCAGCGCCTCGTGCGCTGTCTTGGCCTGCGCGGCCAGGTTCGCCGGAATCTCTCCAGTCACTTTGCCGCGGCCATCGCCGCCCGGCGTGTAGTGGTACGCCTCCATCGTCACCAGGTCCACCACGCCATGAAAGCCCTGCGCATCGGAGATGGGCAGCTGCACCGGCACGCAGTTGCGGCCCCAGCGCTCATGCAGGTCGTCGATGAGTGCGCTGAGTCCTCCACCGCCGCCGGCCTTCGGGTGGTCCATCTGGTTCACCACCACCACGCGGGGAATGTTCGCCTCCTCGGCATACTTCCACACACGCTCGGTCACGGCCTCCACGCCATTCTGCGCATTCACCACCACCAGGGCCGCCTCAACGGGCAGCAGCGCAGCGCGGGCCTCGTGCGAAAACATGTGAAAGCCGGGAGTATCGACGAAATTAATCTTCACGCCCTGCCACTCGGCAAAGGCCACCGCGTTCTGCATGGTTGTACCGCGCGCCACCTCTTCCTCGTCATAGGCGGTCACGGCAGAGCCATCTTCCACCCTTCCCTGCGCCGGTGTCATCTTTGCGGCATGCAGCAGGGCGGCAATCAAGGTCGTCTTGCCGCTGTGCGCATGCCCCACTACAGCTACGTTGCGGATCTCACTTCCCTGGTACGTTTTCATGACATTTCTCCTTGAGGTGCAAAGCTTGTGGGCCGTGAGGCGCAGAGAATCCGCGCCGGCGCAATGAGGTGGAATGTGCGATTGGGATGAGGACGCAGGGAAATCGCAGGGGCGTCCGCCAGGGCGTCAGCGGGTCCGAATTGCCGGGCAACGGTTCCCGGTCTGCCGTCTTCCTCATCCATCAGGAGGCTCTCCGGCAGGCGCCCGGCGGTCGCAGATACGGCGCCACCCGGCGTCTTCCTCTAAGAAACCGGATGCTATCACACGCGGAGCGGACACGTCCTGTGACTGGCAACACGCACCTGCGGCGTTCTGTGCCAATGCCGGGCCGGCTGCAGCCTAACGGCGCAAAGCAGCTACCAGCGCAGAACAGGAAGCAACGCGGAGTAGTCATCCGTCCACACGGGCGTGTGCGCGTCCACGGGCTGCGCATGAGCGTGCTGCACAAACTCGGGCCGCGCAAAGAAGGCTGCGTCATCTGAGAGAAGCATCCATGTGGCACCAAACTCTCCGCGCACTTCGCTGGGAGGGCTGCTCACTCGGCGCACCTGCATGCCGGATGCCTGAGCCAGCCGCGCGATGGGCGGCGCCAAGTCTACATGCTGATTGGAGATATGAAAGGCAAGAATGCCGCCCGGCAGAAGATGCCGGCGGTAGAGAGCCAGCGCCTCGACGGTGAGCAGTTGGAGCGGAATGGCGTCGCCTGAGAATGCATCGATGGCAAGCACGTCAAAGCGCTGAGGAGCCTCCTGCGAGAGCGAGATGCGCGCGTCACCGGGAATCACCTGCACCTGCGCGCCGGATTCGCGGATGTAGGTGAAGAGATTGCGTGCGATCGGCTCGTCGGCTGGGTTGATCTCGTAGAAGCGGATGTGGTCGCCGGGTTGGCCGTATGCAGCGAGCGTGCCTGCGCCCAGGCCAACCACACCGATATTGCGCGCGTGCCCCGCACAACAAAAGCGCAGAGCAAGGCCGATGCCGGAGTCGGCGGCGTAGTACGTGGTTGGGGTGTGACGCAGCTCGTCGGTGCCAAAGATCTGTGTGCCATGCTGGATCGACCCGTTGAGCAGCGTTCGCACCGTTGCGCCCGGAAGCGTGTAATGGTCCTCGGTCACGCGGAGACTGCCGTAGAAGTTGCGCACCGCGACCTTGGTGTCATGCTGATACGCGATGCGGACCATGAAGAACACGGCCAGCATGGCCGCACTGGCCGCGAACCAGAGGAGGCGCTGTGTCCAGTGTGCTTGCCATGTAGCAGCGAGAGCGGCCAGCGCTGTCACGAAGAACACAAGCGGCAGATCGTAGTTGAAGCGAAACAGGAGCGGCGAGGCAATAGCGATGAGGAAAGAACCGAGCGCGCCGCCTGCAGCAAAGAGGAGGTAGAAACGCGTAGTTTCACTGGCGCGCACGGGACGAAGCCGGTAAGCGTGGCTATGGCAAAAGAGTCCGGCGACAAAGAGCGTGATGAGGAAGAAAGGAATGGTCATGGAGATTGGCCAGGACGAATCTGCGTTCGCGAGCATATACCCAATGCTTGCCAGTACCAGTGCGAGAGCCCGCGCCAGAATGCCCCGCGCCAGGAGCCAGGAGAAGCGAAACGCAAGAATGAGCGTGAGAAGGTACACCGCGAGAGGCAGAATCCAGAGCAGCGGAATCGCAGCGATGTTTGCCGTCAGGTGCACAGTGATGGCGCTGAGTTGCATGGCCGCGGCCATGGGAAGGGCCACCCACAGAATCTTTTGCAGCAGTGGTGCAGACGCTGCCGCTTCATCGCGCTCAGCGGTCGCCGCAACGTTCGTGAATGTCTTACTCGTCGCGCGCCGCAGCAGATCGGCGATGAGCGCGGCAAAGACGGCGAACCCAACGCACCAGGTGATGCGCTGTGCGCGCAGCGTGAGATGCGGCTCAATGATGGATGGATACAGTGCCAGAGCGAGAAGCGAGGCCAGGTTGGACAACGCGTACAGCTTGTATGGAACGCGGCCAGTCTCAAGCCGCGCCCATACCACCTGCAGCAAGGGGCTTGTGGCAGCGAGCAGCACAAACGGGAGCCCGATGGAGATGGACAACGCGGCGAAGATTGCCGTCACCGGGTATGCCGCGGCTCCCGCAGAGGCCATGGGACGGGCCGCCCAAAGGATGGCCGCGAGAGTAGCCAAAGAGAGCAGCAGCAGATGCATGCGCCAGGTTTCCCGCTGTGTGAGCCAGTGGGCGTAGAGATACCCCGCGAGCAGCGCGGTCTGAAAGAAGACGAGGCAGGTAATCCAGACGGCCGCAGAACCGCCCAGCACAGGCAACAGCTGCTTGGCGGCGATGGGCTCAACCAGGAAGAGAAGAAATGCGGCAAGGAAGATGATGACCGCAAACCGACGCCGGAGATTGGGCATCTCTGAACCCTCAACAGGCGGAGCTTTGTGGCGTCTATGCGCCTGCCGCAGCCGGCAGGATCTCGTCCACATCCACCCACTGCGTAGGATACTGGCCCGTATAGCAGGCCGTACAGAAGCCCTGCGGCTTTTCGCCGTTACAGCAATTGAGCAGCCCATCGAGCGAAAGATACGCGAGTGAATCCGCCTCGATGAAGCGGCGAATCTCTTCGATGGACTGGTTGGCGGCAATCAGATCGCGCTTGCGTGGCGTGTCGACGCCATAGAAGCAGGGCGAGATGGTAGGCGGGCAACTGATGCGGAGGTGCACCTCTTTGGCGCCGGCGCCGCGCACCATGCGCACAATCTTGCGCGAGGTGGTGCCGCGAATGATGGAGTCATCGATGAGCACGACGCGCTTGCCCTCGAGCAGATTGCGCACCGGGTTGAGCTTGAGGCGCACGCCGAAGTCGCGCACGCGCTGCTCCGGCTCAATGAATGTGCGGCCAACATAGTGATTGCGGATGAGCCCGAAGCGGAAAGGGATGCCGGCTTCTTCCGCGTAGCCGAGCGCTGCTGTCACGCCGGAGTCCGGTACAGGCACGATGACATCTGCCGGAACGCCGGACTCGCGTGCAAGCTGACGCCCCATCTGATCGCGGCTCTCCTGCACCCAGCGGCCAAAGATGCGGCTGTCGGGCCGCGCGAAGTACACATGCTCGAAGATGCAGCTCGACTGCGGCACGCCGGTTGCGTAGTAGCGGCTGGTGACACCGTCCTCGGTGACCATGACCAGTTCGCCCGGCAGCACGTCGCGCTCGTACTCGGCACGGAGCAGGTCGAAAGCACACGACTCCGAGGCGAAGACGATGGTGTCCGGGCCATCTGCGTTGCGGATTCGACCCATCGAAAGTGGACGAAAGCCGCGCGGATCGCGGGCAGCAAAAATGCGGTCGCGCGTCATCATCACGATGGAGAACGCGCCCTCGACCTGCGAGAGCGAGTCGGCAATGGCATCGACCAGCGTATTGGCGCGCGAGTGCGCGATGAGCTGGACGATGATTTCGGAATCGGAGGTGGTCTGGAAGTAGGCGCCGTCGCGCTCGAGCCGCGCGCGCAGATTGCCCAGGTTCACCAGGTTGCCGTTGTGTGCAATGGCGATGAGGCCCTTGGTGGAATCGACGCGAATCGGCTGCGCATTGAGCAGTGCCGAGTCACCGGTCGTGGAGTAGCGCGTATGACCGATGGCCATCTGGCCGGGCAGCTTCTGCAGCACGTCGTCGGTGAAGATTTCACTGACCAGGCCCATGCCCTTGATGTTGGCAAGATGATGGCCGTCCGCCGTGGCGATGCCGGCCGACTCCTGGCCGCGATGCTGCAAGGCGTAGAGGCCCAGATAGGCCTGGCGGGCCGCTTCAGGATGCCCATGGATTGCGACGACGCCGCACTCTTCGCGCAACTTGTCCCACTGCGCCGCCTGCAGCTCATGGCTCGGCGACTGGTGGACAACCGGCGCGCCGGCGAGCTCTGCCGTGCAATCCGCACTGCCCGTCACTCCCTGAAAAAGCAACGGGCTCATGCCGTGACCTCATCATGGAGTGTCGCTTCCAGCGAACCTGCCCAGCCCTTGCACAGCTCGTTCAACGGCGCATCGATAAACGTGTCGCCGTAGACGGTGATCTGCAGGCGGTCGCCGCCGGTGGCGCCGATGCGCACAGCATAAAAGCCGTAGTGGTCGGCGAGCTGGTCGATGGCCGCCACGCGATGCGGCTCGGCCGTGACCAGCACGGTCGAAGGCTGCTCGGCGAAGAGCCCGAAGAGAGGATGCACCATCAGCGACTCTTCCTGCGCAACGGTGGCGCCGATCTTCAGGTCGAAGGTCGATTCAGCAAGCGCAACGGCGATGCCGCCATCGGCCAGATCGCGCGCCGAGTGAATCAACTCGCGCTTCGCAAGCTCGCCCAGCAGCGTCTGCAAATCGGCTTCGGCGTGGAGATCGAGCGGCGGCGGCTGGCCCCAGATACCGCCGAGCACCACCTTGGCGTATTCAGAAGAGCCGAAGACCTGCAACTCGGTGGGCGCGGCAGCGCTGATCTCCGCATCGCCCTCAGCGGCGATCGGTTCTGCGTGGCCGACGATATTGTGGCTGATGGGCTCCTCAGCAAACGGAACCTTCAGTGTCGGGTCTGGATCCTGCCCCGTGGGAATCGGCCAGATGAGAACAATGGCATCACCCTCGCGCTGAAAGTTCGCGGGCACGGCCTTGGTGACATCATCGAGAATGCCCACAATACCAAGCACAGGCGTGGGATAAATGCCTTCACCGCGCGTTTCGTTATAGAGAGAAACGTTGCCGCCGGTGATGGGCGTGCCCAGTTCCGTACAGGCCTCGGCGATGCCGTCAATCGCAGCGGATAGTTGCGCCATAATCTCCGGCTTCTCCGGGTTGCCGAAGTTGAGGCAGTTGGTCGCGGCCACGGGCGTTGCACCGGTGCAGGCCACCTTGCGCGAAGCCTCTGCAACCGCATGCATTGCGCCCAGCTTGGGTTCGAGATAGCACCAGCGGCCGTTGCCATCGAGCGCCATGGCCAGCCCGCGCTCGTGACCCGGCGTTCCGGTGCCCTTGATGCGCATCACGCCGCCCTCGCCGCCGGGCCCCTGCACGGTGTTGGTCTGCACCATCGTGTCGTACTGCTCATGGACCCAGCGCTTGGAACAAACGTTGGCGCTACCGAGCAGTTGCTTCAGGTCGGCGGTGAAGTCACGGTCTTTTTCGAGCTCTGCCTGCGCGTGCTCGGGCGGATCGAGGGGAAGCGGCGACTTCCATGTGCCCACGGGCCGGTGATAGAGCGGGGCATCGTCAGTGAGCGACTGGTTGGGAATGTCGGCCACGAGCACACCGTGATGCCGAATGCGCAGCCGCGGCTCGGGAATCACCGTGCCCACGATCACCGCGTCCAGCCCCCACTTGGCGAAGACCTTCAGCACCTCATCCTCGCGCCCGCGCTCGGCCACCAGCAGCATGCGCTCCTGGCTTTCCGAAAGCATGATCTCGTAGGCGGTCATCCCGGTCTCGCGCTGCGGCACATGATCCAGTTCCACATCGAGGCCCACACCGCCGCGCGCCCCCATCTCGCAGGTGGAGCAGGTGAGACCCGCTGCGCCCATATCCTGAATGCCGACAATCGCGCCGGTCTTCATCGCCTCAAGACAAGCCTCGAGCAGCAACTTCTCCATGAATGGATCGCCCACCTGCACGTTGGGCCGCTTCTGTTCCGAGCCTTCCTTGAACTCCTCGGACGCCATCGTCGCGCCGTGGATGCCGTCGCGTCCGGTCTTGGCTCCGACATAGATGACCGGGTTGCCGGTGCCTGTCGCTTTCGCGTAGAAGATTTCACTCTTGCGAACAAGGCCCAGCGCAAAGGCATTCACCAGAGGGTTGCCACTGTAGCAGGGCTCGAATTTCGTTTCTCCGCCGAGGTTCGGCACACCGAAGCAGTTGCCGTAGCCTGCGATACCGCTAACGACGCCCTCGACGATGGAGTGATTCTTTGCGACCAGCTCCTGCTCCGGTGCGTCCTCTTTGCGGATGGGGCCGAAGCGCAGCGAATCCATCACGGCCAGCGGCCGCGCGCCCATGGTGAAGATGTCGCGCAGGATACCGCCCACGCCGGTGGCCGCGCCCTGAAAGGGCTCGATGTAGCTGGGGTGGTTGTGGCTCTCAATCTTGAAGGCGCAGGCCCAGTCGTCGCCCACGTCGATGATGCCGGCGTTTTCGCCGGGACCCTGCACCACGCGGTCACTCTCCGTGGGCAGGCGCTTGAGGTGCACGCGGCTGGACTTATAGGAGCAGTGCTCGCTCCACATCACGGAGTAAATGCCCAGTTCCGTGAGCGAGGGCACGCGGCCCAGGGCGGCCTGAATACGCTCGTATTCGTCCGCAGTGATGCTGTGCTGCGCCAGCAGTTCAGGGGTAACCGTGCAAGGCTCGGGGACGATGGGCAACAAAGCTTCGGTGATCATCGCGGTATCTCCATTGTCGCATGATTCGCGCTGGGATTCGGTGGACGGGACGTCCCATTCCTGCAGCCCGTTACAATAGAAAGGAATGGAACTGGTTCAGATCGAACCGGCGCGCAAGGCCCCCGCTCCCAAGCCGGATTGGCTGAAGGCGCGCGCTCCGGTGGGCGAGAACTACCACGGCCTCAAGCGCCTGGCGCGCTCGCTCGGGCTGCACACGGTGTGTGAAAGCGCGCAATGCCCCAACATCGGCGAGTGCTGGCACCACAAAACCGCCACCTTCATGATGCTGGGCAACCTGTGCACGCGGCGGTGCGGCTTTTGCGCCGTGCCCAAGGGCCGGCCGGAACCGATTGACATGGATGAGCCGAGGCGCGTAGCCGAGGCCGTTGCCGCGCTGGGTCTGGAACATGCCGTCATCACCAGCGTGAATCGCGACGACGACCTGCTGGGCGGGGCGCGGGCTTTTGCGCTTGTGATTGAGGAGATTCGACGCCAGGCACCGAAGTGCCGGGTCGATGTGCTGATACCCGATTTTCAAGGCGACCGCGAGGCGATTCAGGTGGTCGTCGAAGCAAAACCAGAAGTGTTGAATCACAACACAGAGTCTGTGCCGCGGCTTTATCGCGCGGTGCGGTCCGGCGCACGCTACGCGCGCACCCTGGAGCTGCTGCGTTACGCTAAGGAACTGAATCCTGCGGGGATTACAAAGTCGGGCGTCATGGTCGGCCTGGGCGAAGAGACGCCTGAATTGCTCGACGTCTTCCGTGACCTTGCGGCTGTGCAGTGCGACATCCTCACCATCGGCCAGTACCTGCGTCCCTCACGCGACCATCTGCCCATGGCGCGCCTCTACACCCCGCGCGAATTTGCCGAGCTGAAGACGGAAGCGCTGCGCATGGGCTTCCGCCACGTGGAGTCGGGCCCGCTAGTCCGGTCCAGCTATCACGCGCACGAGCAAGCTGATGCCACGCTTGCGCCGCTCATCACATAAACAGGCCGTGGCCGCACCTGACAGCTCCCTTCGCAAAAAGAAAGGGGGTAAGCCGCAGCTCATCCCCCTCCGTCTCGCTCCATTCCCTGACTTGGGACTTATTGCCCCAGGTACATTACATGCACATACGTTCCCAGGCGCATGTTATATGCCAGGTACCAGCCAACGTGGTCCTGGTCAGGATAGATCGCAACGTCGTCATCGTCCCAGTTCCAGCCGTTGCAAAAGCCAACATCGTACGGCGCCACCGACCAATTCCAGCCACGGAACCAGAAGCGGCCAGGCCCGCCGCCTTCAATCCGCCACATATGCCCGCGCCCAAAGCCGCCGTTCCACCGCCCATACGCCCAGGGATGATCCATACGATAGTGCTCGTCGAAGCGTCCGGTATCATGGCCGATCCAGCGGTCACCATCCACATGGGGATACATTGGGTGTCCGTCGCCATCGCTGTAGTCATAGCCCTGGTCATAGCGATGCGGGTTGCCGTGATAGCGGCCCGGGCCTTGTCCCGGCGGCCCCCCGTGCGGGTTGCCGTGCTCCTTCATCTGCCCTGGCGGGCCGCCATGCGGGTTTCCATGGCCGCCGTTGTCCTGCGCCCACGCCGGCAAGGTCATCGCCAGCACCGCCATGAGTGCAACTCTTGCTCCGTGCATACGTTCCTCCGAATTCATTACAAGGCAAGTCGTGCAGCCTGCACGTATCCGGTGCAAGTCAGGGTGATCACAATCCCTCAGAACCCGCGGGAGCAGAATAGTTGCGTGCTGCGAATCCCCGTGGTGCTACTCCTCAGGCGCCCACCGCAACCGGCGCCCGGCGCCACGCATAGAGCGGAAAATGATTGGCCAGCTCGGCCACTTCGCCGCGGATGCGCGCGAGAGCAGCGTCGTTGTTGCGCTCAACCAGAGCCCGATCAATCCAGCGGGCAATCTGGCGCATCTCTGTTTCCTTCATGCCGCGCGTCGTCAACGCGGGCGTGCCGATGCGGATGCCGGAGGGCTTGAGCGGCGGATTGGTGTCGTAGGGGATGGCATTCTTATTGACCGTGATGCCGGCCTTGCCGAGCGCGAGCTCCGCTTCAGAACCGAGAATGCCCTTTTCGAAGACATCGACGAGCATCAGATGATTGTCCGTGCCGCCGGAGACGAGGCGGTAGCCGGCCTCCTGCAACGCGCTGGCGAGCGCTATTGCGTTGGCCACAACCTGCGCCGCGTAGGTCTTGAAGTCCGGCCGCAGCACCTCGCCGAATGCCACTGCCTTGGCGGCTACGATGTGAACCAGCGGCCCACCCTGCTGGCCGGGGAAGACGGCCTTGTCCACCGCCGCGGCATGGTCCTGCCCGCAGAGAATGAGACCCGAGCGCGGCCCGCGCAAGGTCTTGTGCGTGGTGGTGGTGGTGATGTGCGCGTGCGGCACCGGCGAGGGATGCGCGTCTCCAGCCACGAGGCCGGCAATGTGCGCCATGTCGAAGATGTAAACCGCGCCGACCATATCGGCAATCTGGCGCATGCGGGCGAAGTCCCACAGGCGCGGATAGGCGCTGGCCCCGCCGATGATGGCCTTCGGCTTTTCGCGCAGCGCAATCGCTTCCAGTTCGTCGTAGTCGATGACCTCGGTCTCGCGGTTCACGTGGTAGAAGGCCGTCTTGTAGAGTTTGCCGCTGAAGCTGAGCTTGTGCCCGTGCGTCAGGTGGCCGCCGTGTGCCAGGTCGAGGCCCAGAATCGTGTCGCCCGTCTGCAGAACTGCCATATAGGCCGCTGCGTTGGCCTGCGAACCGGAGTGCGGCTGCACGTTGGCGTGGGCTGCGCCGAAGATCTGCTTTGCCCGGTCGCGCGCCAGGTTCTCCACCACGTCGGTGTACTCGCAGCCGCCATAGTAGCGGCGTCCGGGATAGCCCTCGGCATATTTATTGGTGAAGACCGAACCGGCAGCCTCCAGCACAGCCTCGGAGACGAAGTTCTCGCTGGCGATCATCTCCAGCCCTTCGTGCTGGCGCAGGGTTTCGTGGTCAATGGCGGCGGCGACCTCAGGGTCAACCTGGGCAAGAGAAAGAGCCATGCGATCGGTCATGGTTCGATTCTAGGGCATTTTCGCGCGCAGGGGAGAACGAAGACACGCTGGTCCGCAAGCCCTTTTGTTTCTTCCGTTCGCGTCTCGTCAGCGGGACAGCGTCTGCTCTGCTACGCCAATCACGTGGCCGGTCTTGCGATCAGTTGCAAAGACCACCAGACGGACCGGCACCTTTGCATCGGCGCCATGCATCAGGTCAGAGCTGGAGAGGTGGAGCGTGTGCCCGTCGAGACCCTTTTGGCCGAAGTCTTTGAGCACCCGCACCACCGCCACGTGTTGGAGCGTCCGGCCTGCATTCTCGCCGCTGGCGACTTCGACACGCGTTGCGTCCTCGGCAAGGGCAGCCTCCAGTTTTGCAGCAGAGCCTGCGTTCGCCTGCACTGAAAAATCGACACCGCCATTCTCCCAATGCGCATTCAGAATCGTGAGCGATTCCTTGGGCGCGGTTCCGGCCTGTTGTATGGCCTGCACCATCGCATTCGGGCTGTTGCCGACAAATTGCGTCGTCCCATCGACGACTGCCTGCGGCGTGTAGCTGTCCTGCAACCCGAAGCGGTAGACATACTCGCGCTGCCGCTCATCGATCTCCTGCATGGAAAATGGATCGAGCCAGCCCTCGTGGTTCCAGTAGGTCACGTGCTCGCTCAACACAATCGCTTGCACACCGGGCACGAACTGCTCGCGGTCCAGCCGAGCCAGAAGCGTGTCGGCCGGCGGGCAATCCGAGCAACCCTCTGAGGTAAACAGCTCAATGAGAACCGGCCTGGGTGAGGCCTGCGGCGCTGGCTGCCCAAACACAAAGAGCGTTGTCAGGCTCGCTCCAATCAGCACCCAGAATGCCAGGCGCAAAGGAGCAGTCCGTGTTCTCGCAGCAGCACCCATATGCACCTTAAGATGAACGGTCTATTCCTTCCGTTACATCTTCTGCAATGGAAAAGTTCGAGCGGATCCGAAGAGAGGTCTGCAACTAAAGTTTTGAGAATTCCGCAACTTTCCCGAAATGTCCAGGGTTAAGATGTGCGTGGGCCGAAATCCCGCAAGAAATTGAACGAAATTCTTCTGGAGGAAGTGTATGTCGAAAGTGTCTCTTACGCTCGCCGTAGCCCTTGCCGTCTCGGCCCCGGCCTTCGCGCAGCAGTCGCAACCCGCCCCGCAGCAACCAGCCGCACAGCCCAGCGCCGCGCCAAACTCGGTGCCTGGGCGTCGCGAAAATCAGCAGGACCGCATCGCCAATGGCGTGCAGTCCGGCCAGTTGACCGCGGGCGAAACCAAGAACCTTGAAGGCCGCGAAGCCAACCTGAACCAGCAGATTCATGCAGACCGCACCGCCAACGGAGGCAAGCTGACGCAGCAGGAGCGACAGCAGATCAACCGGCGGCAGAATAATCTGAGCCACAGCATCTACCAGGACAAACACAACGCCGCGCAGGCTCACTATGGCAACAATGAGGTTGGCCAGCGCCGCGAGAATCAGCAGGACCGCATTGCGCAGGGCATCCGCAGCGGCCAGATGACAGCCGGTGAAGCGGCGCGCACGGAAGGCCGCGAGCAGAACATCAACCGCAGCGTGGCGGCAGACCGCGCAGCCAATGGCGGCAAGCTGACGCAACAGGAGCGGCAGAATATCAATCGCCGCCAGAACAGCACGAGCGGGCAAATCTACCGCCAGAAGCACAACGGCGCACGGCAGGCCCACTAATCGAACTCCATCATCCAACTGAAACGGAGCCGGTATGCTGAACGCATGTCCGGCTCTTTTTCTTTGCCCATTGTGGCGAGCGTCCTGCTTTGCAGCGCGCTTGTAACCGCGCATGGAGAGCGTGCGCCGGATGTATCGCTCACGCCGCAGAACGTGGAAGCTGGTTCGCCCGAACTCGTTCGCGTGACGGCCCCCGCTGGATCGGCGGTCGTTGGCGAATGGCTGGGCCACAAGCTCGAATTCTTTCGCAGTGATGACGCGAGCGAAGCCTTTGCACTTGCGGGCGTCGATGTCGAGACTCCGTCCGGACCTTCGCGGTTGCAGATTACCGTGACGATGGGGACGACCGTCATCGACCTCAGCCGGATTGTCGTGATTGAGCCAGCGCACTACCGGACCAGCACGCTCACGGTTGCGCCTCGGTTTGTTGCGCCCGGGCCGGCAGAATTGCAGCGCATTGAAGTGGAGAGCAAGCTGAAGGCACGCGTCTTTGCGGCCAGTTCCGCTGAGCGTCAATGGCAAGGCAACTTTCAGGCTCCGGTGCGCGCAGAGGCGACGGACAGCTTCGGCACCCGTCGCGTCTTCAATGGCGAGCTTGCCAGCATCCACAAAGGCATGGACTTTCGCGCACGCTCGGGAACGCCCATCGTCGCAGACAATGCAGGTACCGTGGTCCTTGCGCGGCCGCTTTACTACGAAGGCAACTGCGTCATTCTTGACCACGGTCTCGGGCTTTTCACGATGTCCATGCACTTGAGCCGCATCCGCGTGCGGGAAGGACAGCATGTCCGGCAGGGACAACTGCTGGGGCTGAGCGGCGCCACCGGCCGCGTGACGGGTCCGCATCTGCATTGGGCCGTCCGTTGGGAGGGCGCATATCTTGACCCTGCCAAGCTGCTGCGCCTTGACCTCTCAGATCTGCGATAAACCCATACTTTTGAGCCTTTACGACGCCAGAGAGTATGATTTTCGGCATGAAGACAGTGGTCCGCAGCGACTGGGTCGGTCAAATCGTTGATGGACGCTTCCCCCTTCGCGATTGGCTCGGTGGCTCCGCCCACAGCGGAGTCTTTCTCACCGAGATGCCGGACAATCCGGGGCGGAAGGCAGCCATCAAGCTCATCGCAGCCCAATCCTTTGATGCAGAGCCGGGCATTCTCGACAAGCCCCAGATTGACGAGGTTGTGCATCCTCATGTGCTCCCCATTTTGCGCCGGGGCAACTGCACTCATAACGGGATTGCCCTTTTGTATGTTGTGACGGATTTTGCAGATGAAGTGCTTTCCACAATTCTTCTGGAGCGCGCACTGACTGCCGCTGAGACGCGCGCCATGCTTGAACCGGTGATGCAGGCGCTCTCCTATCTGCACGAGAAAAGGCTGGTACATACACGGCTAAAGCCATCTAACATCTTTGTTGCCCAGGAACAACTTCAATTATCGGCTGATGGAATCTGCATTGCCGGTTCCATCGGTCGCTCCGGAAGCCCGCACTCCGTCTACGATGCTCCGGAGATTGGTTCGCTGCCATTCTCACCCGCTGCGGACGCGTGGTCGCTGGGCGTGACGATTGTGGAGGCGCTGACGCAGCACCCCCTCGACTGGAACCGCGCCATCGAAGCCGAGCCGAGGATTCCTCCCGGGGTGCCCGAGCCTTTCGCAAGAATTGCGCGGGCCTGCCTGCGACGACAGCCATCTCAACGCTGCACCATCAGTGAGATACGCGAGATGCTCGCGGGCAAAGACCAGCGGGGTGCATCCCGGAACGGATCGCTGTTCGCTCGGTTCTTCAAGCCATTCGGGCCGGCGTCAGCAAGCAAAGAGAGCAGAACTCCACAGCGGCGCGGCGGACGCATGGTCGCCTTT
>JAGWML010000284.1 GCA_028873155.1 Acidobacteriota bacterium | reverse complement strand
GAAGAGAAGCTCTACACCGCGCTGGAAGACTACAAGCTCGACATCATCATCGGGCAGGGCCCGGCTGCGCGCACGCACGTCATGGAACTCCGGCCGTTCAGCTTTGTCGGCGCCACCACGCGCCCTGGCCTGCTCAGCTCGCCGCTGCGGTCGCGCTTCGGCATTCTACTGCGCCTGGAGTTCTACACGGAAGACGAGCTGCGCTTCATCGTCGAGCGCTCGGCCGAGGTGTTGCAGATTCCCATCGACCGGGACGGCGCCGCGGAGATTGCGCTGCGCTCGCGCGGAACGCCGCGCATCGCCAACCGCCTGCTGCGCCGCGTGCGCGACTATGCTCAGGTGCGCGGTACCGGCGTGATTGACCGCCCTACGGCCAACGCTGCGCTGACTATGCTGGAAGTCGATGCGCACGGCTTTGACGAGATCGACCGCAGGCTGCTGCTCACCATCATGCAGAAGTACGACGGCGGACCCGTGGGCCTGGGAACGCTCGCCGCCACGCTGGCCGAAGAGGAAGACGCGCTGGAAGAGGTTTATGAGCCGTTCCTGATCCAGATTGGATTCCTCGACCGCACGCCGCGCGGCCGCGTGGCAACTCGGCTGGCCTATGAACACTTCGGACTCGCGATGCCGGGCCGCCAGGCGGGACTGTTTTAACCGCACAGCCGGACGATGGGCTGTGTAGATGGGAGATGCACGATGGCACTCACTGAATCGACCATGCTGGAACTGGACACAAGCGCCCCGGACTTTGCGCTGCCCGATGTGGTGACGGGCAAGACTGTGCACCGTGACGACTTTCGGGACGCGAGAGCGCTGCTGGTGATCTTCATCTGCACCCACTGTCCTTATGTGAAGCACATCGAGAAGGGCCTCGCGCAGCTCGGACGAGACTACAAAGACAAGCCGCTGGCCATCGTCGCCATCAGCAGCAACGACGCTGTCGCTTATCCTGACGATGCCCCGGCGGGTTTGAAGAAGCAAGCTCAGACGTTTGGCTTCACCTTTCCGTATCTGTACGACGAGTCGCAGGATGTGGCGCGCGCCTACAAGGCCGCCTGTACGCCCGACATCTACCTCTTCGACAACGCACGCAAGCTTATTTATCGCGGCCAGTTTGACCGCAGTCGCCCCGGCAATGGAATTCCGGTGACCGGCGAAGATCTGCGTGCAGCCCTGGACGCTGCACTCGCCGGAAAGCCGCAGGCCACAGTACAGCAACCCTCCATCGGCTGCAACATCAAGTGGAAGGCCTCGCGCTAAAGGGCGCCGAACGCAATCAAGGAGAGGGTGCGTTAGTGACTGAATTTCCGCACGCTATGCTGCGCGAGATCTTCGAGCAGCCCTCGGCCCTCCAGCGCACGCTCGATCTTTATTTGATCGGCGATGCGTTCAATCCAGCCGCCTTCGATGCGCTGGCGCGCTGGCGGAATCCGCGCGGCGAGGTGTTTATAGCCGCGAGCGGCTCCAGCCGCCACGTGGGCCTCGCGGCCGAAATCATCCTAGAAGATCTCTGCGGGCTCGCCGTCGATGTGGAGTACGCTAGTGAATACGCTACGCGGCTCACGGTCAATCCGCGGCATCCATGCGTCATTGTCATCTCGCAATCGGGCGAGACGAGCGACACCCTGGCCGCACTGCGCCGCGCGAAGGACTCTGGCCAGCAGACCCTCGCCATCGCTAACGTGCCCTTCAGTACCATGCTGCGCGAGGCTGCGGCGGCCATGCCGCTCGCGGCCGGGCCGGAACTTGCGATTCCCGCAACCAAGAGCTTCACCTGCCAGTTGATTGCGCTCTACCTGCTCGCGTTGCATGAGGCGCAGCAGCTTGGCACGCTCGACGGAGCTGAGATTGCCCGCAGAATCTGCGAGCTGCGCGCTCTGCCTGCGCACATTGAGAGGCAACTCGCGGGATGGCGCACGCAGACTGCGGGTCTCGCCGCACAACTGCGCAATGCTGAAAGCTTTCTCTATCTCGGCCGCGGAGTGCATTACGCCATTGCTCGCGAGGGGGCGTTGAAGATGAAGGAGTCCTCGTACGTGCAGGCCGAGGGATACCCGGCGGGCGAGCTCAAGCACGGGCCGAATGCGCTGGTCAGCGACAAAGTACCGCTCGTCGTTCTCGCCACCGTCGATTCCTCCAGCGCGGATTCGCGCGAGCGCCATGCCAAGACGCTGCACCTGCTCGGTGAGATGAAAGCGCAGGGCGCGCGCATCCTCTGCGTCGCCAATTCGGGTGATCGCGCAGTGGAGGCGCTGGCAACAGACAGCATCTTTGTCGAGCCAGCCTCGGAGCATCTGCTGACCGTGGCAGAAGTGATTCCGCTGCAACTCTTCAGCTACGCCATGGCCGTGGAGCACGGCGTGGACGTGGACCATCCGCGGCATCTCTCGAAAGCCGTTATCGAGAAATAGTTCGACTCAAGCACGTCCCGCAAAGTGCGCTTCGATCTCTTCGAGCGTCTTGCCCTTCGTCTCGGGCAGGAAGAACGTTGCCGTCAGAAAATAGACGACCGTGAAGCCCGCGAAGAGGAAGAAGATCGATGAGTAGCCATGCTTGCTCACGAAGGGCAGGAAGATTGCTGCCAGCGTGGTCGACACAAGTTGGTTGATCACCAGCGCAATACTCATGCCATTCGAGCGGATGCGCGTGGGCATCAGCTCAGAGAGCGCCAGCCACACGCACACGCCGGGCCCCATCGCGAAGAA
>JAGWML010000045.1 GCA_028873155.1 Acidobacteriota bacterium | reverse complement strand
TCCAGTCAAAAAGCGTCGATCAACAGGCATGGGAATCGAGCCGGTGCGGATCAGGTCGCTGGCGACAAAGACTGTCATCCCACCGGGGTGAGGAGCGTGCGCGCGGGGCTGGGATCGGGCGTATTGAGCAGCCGCATAAGGGTGGGCAGGGCGCTCAGATGAAACTGCCGCGTGCGGGCGTCGAATCGGACGAGCAGATCGACCTGGTCAAAGGTGATGGCGAACTGCTGCATGGGGCAAGCGCCAAAGTTGGCCAGCGGAAAGACGGGATTAATCTCCACAAAGGGATGGGTGAAGGTATAGCGGCCCACGTTGACGTCTGCGCCGAGGACGCCTGCCTTGATCTGGAAGCGCGTGGCGATCGACTCGCTGTTGGCGAAGAGCGTGGGATCGATATCGAAGCGCAGGCGAGCGGCGATCGGCTCCGGCAGGCTGAGGCCGATGCCGCCGGAGTCCAACTGCGCTTCAATCTGCACGCCGTCCAGATGCAAAGTAAAGACCGGAACGCCGTCCTGGATGCGCATGGGCAGCACGTTATATCCGCCGTCAGGCACCAGCGAGCCTTGAGCGAGCGTCATGCGCTGGGCGGGATAATCCAGCGTGAGCAGGTAATTGCGGAAGAGAGCAAAGCCGAGCAGACCCTGGCAGTCGGCATCTTCACGGGGCAGCGGATGCAGGATGGCACCAATCGCGGTGAATTCGACATCAGCGACGCGGAGGGACTGAACGAGCACGATTGGGCTGCGCTCTGAGCCCTGGCCGCTTGGATCCGTCAGGCGGGCTTCTCCGATGGAGGGAAGGCCCAGTTCTCCGGCCAACTCGGGAGTGACGAGCGCCTGGGCGCCAGTGCCGGTATCGATGACGAAGCGGAAGGGCCCCTTGCCGTTGACCATGACCATGACGTAGGGCTTGCCGTGAACGATCTCGAGTGGCACGGTGTGGCCCTGTGTCCAGACAGGCACACCCTGAGTGAGGAGCAGAGCGCCGATGGCGCCGGTGAGAAGCGAAGATCGAATCGTGGAAGGCATTGCGCCCTCCTTTCGCGTAGCCGGAGCCGGCCGACGCGTGGGGAAGCATCGAGCTTCTGCCCCGATTGTACGTCCGTTTCGGGTGCGTGGTTCCAGCCAAATCGAAGGATTTGTTGCGGGCGGCGTGGACCGAGGGGCGCGGGGCGCGCACGGGCCAGCCCCGGCTCTACAATGAACCGGTATGTCCACTCGAGTTCGCTCGCACGCCAAGATCAACCTGGGCCTGGGGATCGGCGCTCCCCGGCCGGACGGTTTCCATGCGCTTTCCACCGTCTATCAGACTCTGGAAGTGCATGATTTGGTAACGGTTACGGCGCGGAGAGCGGGCGAGACGCACCTAACGCTGACCAGCAATGACGGTCGGGTCCCGACCGATGCCCGTAACACGGCCTGGAAGATGATTGCGCTGGCTTTGGACGAGATCCGCGTCAAGGCTGAGGTTGCCGTGCACATCGAAAAGCGGCTGCCGGTGCAGGGTGGGCTGGGCGCGGGCTCGGCCAACGCAGTGGCTGCGCTGGTGGGGCTGGAGGCGGAACTGGAAAGGCTCGGACCAGCGGCTGAGAGACCAGGGACTGAGAGGCAAGAGTCTAAAGGACTGGGAGCTGGCTGGGCGGCGCGGCGATTGGAGCTTGCGGCGCAGGTTGGCTCGGATGTGCCCTTGTTTCTGATCGGTGGGGCCGTGCTGGGGATGGATCGCGGGCAGGAAGTGGTTCCCCTGCCGGACTTTGAGCCGGTGTGGTGCGTCGTGGCGACGCCTGCCGTGGGAGTGTCCACTCCGCAGGCCTTTCGGGACTGGGATGCGCTGTGCGCCACGGAAGGTTTGACCGGCGAGGCAAGTGACGATAAACTAAAGCAGTTGAGCCGCGCTTACGCCAGCGCCTTCGCGGGAGGGTTTCCGCAGGGAGGGCAGAGAGCAGGCTCCTCCGGTGTCGCTTCCGTGGGAGGCGACCTGGCCGGACGCCAAGAGTCCGCGCTTGTCCGCACCGGGATCACGAGCTGGATCGTGAACGACTTTGAACGGGTCGTCTTCCACCAGCATCCTTCCCTTGCAGAAATCAAGCGCCTTCTTGCCGCCGCCGGAACGCCGGAGGCAGCTTTGCATGCTTCGCTGTCGGGGTCCGGTTCGGCGCTCTTCGGGTTGTACCTGACCCGCGGAGATGCGGAAGCAGCCCAGAGGCGGCTGGCCGAGGCGGGCACGGAAAGCCTGCTGACGCGCACCCTGCCAAGGGCAGGTTACTGGAGCGAAATGCTTCTTCCGCAAGCAGGTTGACAGCGTACGGGAACGCGAGAGAGACTCACGTGCGGCTGTCAGGTGGGTGTTTCCGGCACAGGGCCGGAAGGGCCGTCAGTTGGGCGATCGTCTAATGGTAGGACAGTGCCCTTTGGAGGCACTTGTCTAGGTTCGAATCCTAGTCGCCCAGCCAAAGATTCAGTGTGAGCAGGACTCTCTCACAGAAGGCAGCCAAAGCCAACCAGCTTGGAGGTGCTCTTCAGATGGATGCAGGAACAGTGACGGTCACGTTGGAAGACAAATCGCAAAGCCCGACCGATGCGCCCAAGGATGCGGCGAAGGCCAAGGAGGCCAAGCCAGCGCCCGAGCGCAAACGCGCGCGCAGCCTGACGGAGGACAAGCGCTTCAAGCTGTTCTCTGGCACGGCGAACCGCGCGCTGGCCGACGAGATTGCGACGCACATCGGCGTGAAGGTGGGCGAGGCCAAGCTGCAGCGCTTTGCCGACGGCGAGGTCTACTTCCAATTGCTGGAGAACGTGCGCGGCATTGATGTGTTTGTCGTGCAGCCGACCTGCTATCCGGTGGATCAGCACCTGGTGGAACTGCTGGTGATGATTGACGCGCTGAAGCGCGCATCAGCGGCGCGGATTACGGTGGTGGTGCCGTACTACGGCTATGCGCGCCAGGACCGCAAGGACCGCCCGCGTGTGGCCATCAGCGCCAAGCTGATTGCCGACCTGCTGACGACGGCGGGGGCGAATCGCGCACTGTTTGTGGACCTGCACGCGGCACAGATTCAGGGCTTCTTCAACATTCCCGTGGATCATCTCTTCGCGAGCCCCGTGCTGGTGAGCTACTTCCGCGAGCTGAACCTGCCCAATCTCACGGTGGTTTCGCCGGATGCGGGCGGCGTGGAGCGCGCGCGATTTTTTGCGCAGAAGGTGGGCGCGCCGCTGGCGATTGTGGACAAGCGGCGGACCGACATTAACGTTGCGGAAGTGATGAACGTGGTGGGCGATGTGGAAGGGCAGAACTGCCTCATCATCGACGACATCATTGACACGGCGGGCACGCTGGTGAAGACCGTGGACGCGCTGTATGCCAATGGCGCGGCGGCGGTTTACGCCTGCGCCAGCCACGCGGTGCTCTCGGGGCCCGCGATTGACCGCATTGCCAGCTCGCGGCTGGAGCAGGTGGTGGTGACGAATACCATTCCGCTGCGCGAGGCGGCGCAGAAGCTGCCCAAGATTAAGGTGCTGTCGATTGCCGGCCTGCTGGGCGCGGCGATTGAGAGCATTCACATGGAGACCAGCGTGAGCACGCTGTTCAGCTAGAGATCAACCCCGGCGGGCCTGCAGGGCCGCCGCGAACAAAGGGAGCGAGCCGCAAGGTCCGTGCCCGATTCCAGAGAAACGAGAAGAAGCCAAATGCCTGAAGTTGTCGTAGCCAAGCCCCGTGAGGGCAAGTTCAACAAGAACGCTGCGCGCCGCGTGCGTGCTGCGGGCAAGATTCCCGCCGTGCTGTATGGAGCGGGCCATGAAGCGGTGGCCCTCGAGGTCGATCCGAAACAGATTTCCCGCATCCTGTATTCGGAGAGCGGGCACAACACGATTTTCGACGTGGAAGTAGCCGGCAAGGCCACGGCCAAGGCCATGATTGTCGACTGGCAGTATGAGCCGATCAAGGACCAGTTGATCCACATCGACCTGAAGCGCATTGCGCTGGATAAGGTGCTGCGCGTCAGCGTGCGCGTGAAGCTGATGGGCATTCCGGTGGGCGTCAAGACCCAGGGCGGCATTCTCGACCTGGTGCTGCGCGAGGTGGAGATCGAGTGCCTGCCTGCCGACATTCCGAGCCACATTGATGTGGATGTGAGCGAGCTTGGGTTGCACGATGTACTGCGCGTGAGCGATCTGCCCCACTCGGACAAGGTCAAGTTCCTGAGTGCGGAAGACGCCACCGTGGCGCACGTCGTCTCGATTCGTGAGGAAGTTGTCGCGACGCCCGAAGGTGAAGCGGCCGCGGCGACAGCCGCTCCGGCTGAGCCGGAAGTGGCCAAGAAGGGCAAGACTGAACCGGCCGCTGACGCGGCGAAGAAGCCCGAGGCGAAGAAGTAAACCTTGGCGGATGCGAGCGAGCCTTCCGGAAGCCGCGGCCCCTTCCTTTTGGTGGGGCTGGGCAATCCGGGTCTCGAATATCTGTGGACGCCGCACAACGCGGGGTTCATGGCCATCGACCGCATCGCCCAGCAAGAGGGCGTTGTGGTCCAGAACCGGCGCTGCCGGGCCACCACCGCAACCTGTCGCATGGCAGGTCGCGAGGTCATCCTGGCCAAGCCGGAGACGTTTATGAATCTGAGCGGCGCATCGGTTGCCGCTCTGATTCGAGAGTTTGAAGCCGACCCGGCGAAGGACCTGCTGGTCATCTATGACGAGCTGGATCTGCCGCTGGGGAGCCTGAAGATCAGAGAGCGCGGTTCGCCGGCTGGCCATAACGGAGCCCGCAGCGTGACCGGAGCTCTCGGCAGCCAGGAATGGATGCGGCTGCGAATCGGCGTGGGGCCGGATCTTCCACCGGATGCGAAGGCAGCGGGTGGAGGACGGCCGGGCAGAGATTATCTGCTCTCGCCGATGCGAAAGGCGGAACTGACGGTACTCGATGAGGTGCTGGACCGTGTGGCGATGGCGACACGACGCATCATCTCCGAAGGGCCGGCAGCCGCAATGAATGAGTTCAACCGCCGCGAGCGAAACGGCCCGGCGGAGGAGTAAACGGCAGGGACCAGGGACTAAGGGACCAGGAACTGGGAGCTGTGCAGTACAGAGTTGGCCGCCGGATGATGGAGTGGCGGGAGCGGCTGGAGCTCAATGAGTTCCAGCGGAAAAGGAAACCGGATGTCGCGTTTGTATGAAGTGATGTTTATCGTTCGGCCGGATGTGGCCGATGAGGAAGTGGACAAGCTGATTGCCGGCTTCACCACGTCGGTGACGAACGGCGGTGGTGTGGTCAAGTCCGCCGAGAAGATGGGCCGCCGCAAGCTTGCCTACCTGGTGCGGAAGTTCGCCGATGGCAACTACGTTCTGCTGACCCTGGAGGCCGGTGGGCCTGTGGTGCAGGAGCTGGAGCGCCGCCTGCGCGTCTCTGAGCCGGTGATTAAGTTCATCACCGTGCGCATGGACGAGGAAGAGAAGCGGCTGACCAAACTGAAGAGCCTGCGTGCGAGCCGTCGCAAGCTGAGCGCCGAGCCCGCGGCAGCGCCTGTAGAGGCGGCAGCGGAGTCGGTACCGGCCAGCGTCTAAGAGAATCACCGCCGCCGGAGCCTGATGAGGGTACTTCCGGCAGCGGTCCCAATCTGCGCCGCTGCTCTGCATGCGCACACACAATATTGACGAGGAAACACCATGTCTGAAGAGATCACTGGAAAGGCGCCCGAAACGGGCGCAGCAGCACCCCAGGCCGCGGCGCCAGAAACCGTCACGGCAGCTCCGCCGCGCGGACCCCGCCCAGGCGGGCCGGGCGGACGCCCCGGAGGCGGCCCCGGAGGCCGCGGAAAGTTCTTTCGCCGCAAGAAGGTCTGCAAGTTCTGCACAGAGAAGATTGACGCGATTCCCTACCGCGATGTGCGTCTCCTGCAAGGGTTTGTGGCAGAACGCGGCAAGATTGTGCCCCGCCGCCTGACCGGCGTCTGCACGACGCATCAGCGCCGCCTGACCCGCGCCATCAAGCAGGCCCGGAACATCGCCCTGCTGCCCTTCGCCACCCGCCACTAGGGCGGCTGACCGCGCCGGTCCGGAATTAGCCCCTTTGTTGTAGTGCGGAGAGGGCCAAAACCGGAGTAAGCTAGCGGCCGGAAGATGGCGAGCGAGAGATGAACCCGAGCGGGGCAACCGATGGCTGCCGATGGTGTCTAACACAATGGCAAGCCGGCAAGCACCGCCTGCAACACTGGAGAGTTTCCAATGGAAGTGATTTTGAAGGAAGACGTAGCCAACCTCGGCCACCGCGGAGACGTGGTGAAGGTCGCAGACGGCTACGGGCGTAATTTTCTGCTGCCCCGCAAGCTGGCGCTGCAGGCTACCCTGGCGAACAAGGCCGTCATTGAGCAGATGAAGCACGCGGCCGCGCGCCGCTCTGCCGCAGAAAAGGCGCAAGCCGAGCAGCAGGTTCCGGTCCTTGAGGCCATTGCACTGAGCTTCACGCGCAAGTCCGGTGAACAGGGCCATCTGTTTGGCTCCGTGACCTCCGCGGACATCGCGGCCGAGCTTGCGGCCAAGGGCTTTGAGGTGGATCGCCGCAAGATTCAGCTCTCTGAGCCGCTGAAGAACACCGGCGACTACACCGTGGGCATTAAGCTGCACCGCGAAGTAACGGCGCACGTCAAGGTCGTGGTGGCTGCTGAGTCAGAAGTGCCTGTGGCGGCAGCCGCAATCGCCGAATAGCGCTTTACCAACCTCTGCAATCACGCCGCCTCCCTGTCTTATCGCGGGGAGGCGGACGTGTCTTCAGCGAGGATTGGAATTCGACCTGAAGGACCAGCGTTGCTTCATCGCGCTCGAAAGATGGCGCGCCGCACAGCTGAGCGGGCCAGGATGGTACAACTGGAGTGCATGGCGAAGCGAACGAAAGCGGGGATTCGGCCGCAGCCGGGCCAACCTGTCGGCTTGCGGACACTGGGCGAGTATCTTGATCTGTCCCCGGCGACGATTTCTCTGGTGCTGAACAACGCGCCGGGGGTGCGGTCGATTCCGCAGGAGACGCGCGACCGCGTGATTGAGGCTGCGGCAAAGTTTGACTATCGTCCCAGCTTTTATGCTCGCTCGCTGCGTAAGCGGCAGACCTACACGGTGGGCGTGCTGGTGCCGGAGCTGAACGACCACTACGCGACACAGATGCTGGCCGGCATCGAAGAATATCTGATCGAAGAAGGCTATTTTTATCTCACCGTCAGCCACCGGCGTAAACCCGACCTGATCGAGGAATACCCACGTCTTCTGATGGATCGTTCGGTTGAGGGATTCATTCTGATCGACACGATACTGGAAAAGGGCTTCAATCTGCCGACCGTTGTTGTTGCCGGCCACCGGCATATTGAGGGCGCAACCAATGTGGTGCTGGACCAGCGACGCGCGGCCGAGCTTGCACTGCGACATCTGCACCAGCTCGGGCATCGCAAGATTGCGTTCATGCGCGGAGGCAGCCACAGCGCGGACGCAGACGACCGCTGGGATTGCCTGATGACGGTAGCGCGTGAGCTGAAGATTAATGTGCCTCCTGAGCTGACGGTTCAACTGCGTCTGATTTCCTCGACGCCCGAGCTGGGCTTTGAGCCGACGAACGAGTTGCTGGACCGGAAGGCCAGCTTCACTGCACTGGTTTGTTACAACGACGTATCGGCAATTGGCGCAACGCGCGCGCTGTCCAACCGCGGCCTGCGTGTGCCCCATGATGTGTCCGTGGTCGGCTTCGACGACATTGAAGGCGCCTCCTTCCACAATCCGAGCCTGACGACCATTCGCCAGCCGCTTGTGGAGATGGGCCAGGTGGCCGCGCGCATTCTCCTTCAACGGATTCGCGGGCAGGCTACATTTCCCGATGTCGTGCCGATTCATCCGTCCCTTGTGATTCGCGAGTCAACCGCAGCGCCTGGCGCGCGAGCCAGCCGTACCGCCGCGAGCTGAGCAGAACGTGTAGCCGAGGATGCGCATTCCACCGCAACGGGCCGTGCTGGTGCTTCATCCGGTTTTTGCACTGACGGGTGTGGTACAGGCTATCGGTGGTCCGCTGCTGCCGTCGATCACCGCGCGCTTTCATCTTGTCGACCGTCAATCGGGAGTCTTGTTTCTGCTGTACTTCGCGGGAACGAGTCTTGGCGCCATCATCTGCCGCAGGGACTATGTGTTGAGCCTCCGCATGAGTTTTCTGCTCATGGCAGCGGCGGGCCTGGGCATCAGCGTGGCCGGGCGCCCTTTGCTGCCGGTGCTCTTCTTCCTTTTTGGCATCAGCAATGGCGTCCCGATGTCGGCGGTGAATCTTTACGTCGGGCATCATTTTCGGGAGCGCTGTGCGCCCGTACTGACTTTTCTCAACTTCAGTTGGAGCGTAGGCGCTCTCGTCGCGCCGCTGCTTGCCGCACGCGTCCTGCTGCGTTATGACTACGCAATCGCCTATCGAATGCTGGCCGGCGCGGCGTTGATTGCAGCCGCTGCTTGCGCCTTCCTGGAAGCAGAGCCAGCCACCCTTCCCATTCCTCCAGCCACACCGGGAAGCGCGCGCGTGCGGCTGCTTCTTCTCTTTGCCGGAGCGGCGTTCTTGCAGGTGGGTATTGAGAACACCGCCACGACCTGGCTTGCCAGTTTTCTCTTGCGCGCTACAGGCGTCGGAGCAGCGGAGGCAGCAGCGGCATCGTCGCTTTACTTCATTGGCTTTCTGGCATCACGCGGTCTCTCATCGCTGTTGCTGCTGCGGGCGCGCGGAGAACGCATGCTGGGCGTGGCTGTGCTGGCGGCGCTGGTCGCTTCTCTTCTGCTTTTCGTGTTACCGACTCCGGCGGCACGCGCGGCGGCCATGCTCTTGCTGGGCGCAGCATTGGCACCGGTCTACCCGATTGTGATTGCATTGTTCTTTGCGCGCACTCCGCGGACAGCCGATACGCGCTGGATTCTGGCAACAGCCGGAGTGGGCGGTTCGGTTCTGCCATGGCTTGCCGGCTGGCTCTCATCGAGCACGGGCAGCCTGCGCACGGGCATGCTCACGATACCCGCAGCGCTTGCAATGATGGCGCTGCTATTGCCGGCGATGAGTGCCCCTGCATCTGGGACAAACAGCGCGAAGACCGCAACGGCATAACGCCTGTTGCGGTCTTTCTGTTCGCGCATGCCGCAGCTATTCCGATGAACCTGAGTCCGAGCTGCTGCTCTCTTTCACAGGCTCCAGTTGCGTGCGCGGCTTGGTGATGTCATCCAGGTAGTCCGGTGTGCCGTCAGCACGCTCCAGTGCTGGATAGCGCTCACCATCGTGGTAGTCGATCTGCGCCGTGGAGACATACGTGTCCGACTGGACGATGAGTTGAATCGGCTTGGTGGTCCCCTTGGCGTCGCGAATCGCCGCGCGCAGCCGGTCGCCGGAGAAAACCTGACCATTGATCGCGAGGATCTTTTCTCCTGGCACAAGCTGCGCCTTGTCAGCAGGGCCATTCCACCGCACATCGCGAATCGTGCCGTCTTCACCGATCTGCAGGCCGATGGAGAACCAGCATTGCACGCCTCCGCGGCGCGGTCCGCCTGCCGCCGCCATCATGCGGATGGAAGGAGTGGGCTCATCGCGATAGACCAGCTTGTAGCCGCCTTGCTCGATGCCGGCGAGATCTGCGTGCGGGTTGATGTTGTCGATACGGTCGTGGAGAAACGTCGCCCAATCATAAGGGACTACTTCGTTGAGATCCTGCACGAGCTCATCGAATGTGTAGGGGACAATGAGCGGTCCAGTGTTGCCGCCCTTGCCGAGAAAGACCTTCTCGAAGTCGTCGAGAGATTTCTTGTTGCTGGTCATCTTGCGAATGAGTGTGTCCGCATCGAGCCACAACAGCTCGCCTTCAAAGTAGTAGTCCTGGCTGCGACGCCAGTTCGACCACGCCGGACTCGGATTGCGAAGAATGCTCGCAGCTACGGCTGTGTCTTCGGTCGGTCTCCACTCGCGGCCAGGGCGGTAATCCAGCGTTGCGGCGGTGTAGGCGAGCACATCGCGGTACTGTGCCTGCGTCTTCAGCGCCGATCGGGCTGCAAGCACGTTGCCGAGATACTCGGTCATGCCCTCATACACCCAGAGCATTGCTCCCTGTTGCGGCGTGGCAAAATCCGGTTGATAGAGGCCTGCGGGGCGGCGATACTTGCCGTTCCACGAGTGCGTGAACTCATGGGAAAGCAGATCCGCCATCGGCAGTTGGTGAGCGGCATCTGCAAATCCTTTTTCTCCGACACCATTGTCAGAGGACTGTCCATGTTCCAGTCCCTCGCCGCCGGCAACGTCTGAGAGCGTGAGCAGGAAGTGGTAGACGTTGTAGTGGTGCGAGGCGTAGAGAGTGTCTGCCTCGCGCACCAGGTTGTTGACGCCGGCAAGGAAAGCCGGGCGCAACTGCACATCCTCGGGCTCGTCGGCTACAACGTCCAGATAGTGCTTCGGCGTGACGGTGGGCGCGAGCGCGTACTCATGGAAGTACTCGCCAGTAATCAACGGCGAGTCCTCCAACTGTTCGATGTTGGTCACAGCGAAATGCGTGGTGCTGCCCGCCGCGGGCACGGGATACGATGCAGTACCAATGGGTGTGAGCGCAGTGCCAACACCCCAGCCAGCGGGAACTTTGAGCGAAGGCTGAATTGGGATGTCGCGCACGGGCGTGTGCGCCGGGTAGAGCAGCAGCTTCTCCCATTCGAGCACGGCCAGCTTGTGCGTGACGCGCGCCGTGACAATGCAGTCGAGATGTGCGTGCAGCGTGGTTACGCCTTCAGGGACGGTGAGATGAAACTCGTAGAGGTCCACGTCATCGCGGCGCCAGGGCAGCGTCTTGCCGTTGGCGGTGAAGACGACACCCGCGATGTCTTCAGCCGGGCCGGCGGGCATGTGTGTGCCGGGAATCCATTGCGGCGTGACGAGCGCGATCGATCCGGGCTGGACGGGCAGATCGATCTCCGCGTGGTAGAGCTTGCGCGGCGCGTCTGTCAGGTCCGCCGTGATTTGAATCGGCGTCTGCTGTGCACCGGCGAGCACGAAAGAAGTGGCAATCAGAAAGGCAACGCCAGCGCGCGCCATCAACCTCGACAAAGTTGTCATGATTCGCAGTTCTCCTGAGGGATTCAGGTTATATCAAGTGAGCGGCGCGAGCACAAGGTGGAAACAGACCATAGGAAGGCTTGAAGCCGACGTCGAAGATGGCTCAATGGAGGCTCTTGGGATTCCTGATTCCACCTTTACGCGCTGCATGTTACAAGAATAGGACAGGATTAGCCGGTGGCGATGCCGCCACCCAATCTATCCTGAATCTGTACCCGGGAAGTTGTCCGCGCATGAGTCCAGGTCATTCCGTCGAAGTGAATACGCTCTTCGGCGAATATCCGCTCGATGACGCCTACGATGAAATGCGCGAGCCTTCGGGAGCGATGCGCCCGCACTATCGCACGCTGGCTGAGGCGCTGGCGCAACTGCCTGAGGATGAGTTGCAACGGCGCAAGCAATCTGCCGAGCTTTCCTTCCTGACGCAGGGCATCACCTTCACGGTCTACGGGCGCGAGGAAGGCACCGAGCGCATCTTTCCTTACGACCTGCTGCCGCGCCTGATCACCGCGCAGGAGTGGAGCCGCATTGAGCGCGGGCTGACGCAGCGCATCACCGCGCTGAATCTATTTCTGCGCGATGTCTATTCCGAAGGCAAGATCCTCAACGACCATGTGGTGCCGCGCGATCTCGTTTACAGCTGCAAGCACTTTCGCAGGCAGATGCGCGGATTGCAGGTACCGCGCAATGTCTACATCGCGGTGGTGGGCTCAGACCTGCTGCGGATGAACAACGGGGAGTTCGTGGTGCTGGAAGACAACCTGCGGGTGCCTTCCGGCGTAAGTTACATGCTGGCTAACCGGCGCGTGATGAAGCGGACGTTTCCGCAGCTCTTTCAAAGCTATGGGGTGCGGCCCATCGAGCACTATCCACAACTGCTGCTGGCGACGCTGCGCTCGCTGGCGCCAGAAGGTCGGCCGGAGCCGAACATCGTCCTGCTCACTCCCGGCGTCTTCAACAGCGCGTATTACGAGCACACGTATCTCGCTCGCCAGATGGGCATCGATCTCGTGGAAGGCCGCGACCTGGTGACGCACGACAACATCGTCTACATGTGCACCACCGACGGGCTAAAGCGCGTGGACGTCATCTATCGCCGCGTGGATGATGACTTCAGCGATCCGCTTGTCTTTCGCGCGGACTCGGCGCTGGGCTGCGCGGGCCTCTTCAACGCCTACCGTGCAGGCAACGTGACGGTGACGAATGCATTCGGCACAGGACTGGCCGATGACAAGGCGCTCTATGCCTATGTGCCGCGCATCATCCGTTACTACCTGGAAGAAGATGCAATCCTTCCGAACGTCGAGACCTTTCTGCTGACCGAAGAGAAGGAACGCCAGCACGTCCTGGCCAATCTCGACAAGCTAGTGGTGAAAGCCGTCGGCGAGAGCGGCGGATACGGCATGCTGATCGGTCCGCACTCCACGGCACGGCAGCGCGAGGAGTTCGCGCGGCAGATTGAAGCCAATCCGCGCAACTACATTGCGCAGCCCACGCTGGATTTCTCGCGTGCGCCTTGTCTGATCGGCGATCGCCTGGAGCCGCGCCATGTGGACCTGCGGCCCTACATCCTCTTCGGCGACAAGGTGAATATTGTGCCGGGCGGGTTGACGCGCGTCGCGCTCGAAAAGGGCTCGCTCGTCGTGAACTCCTCGCAAGGCGGAGGCAGCAAAGATACATGGGTTTTGGAGTCCAGGTGAGAAGTACGTTCCGGGAGAGTCGAACGATGCTATCGCGAGTGGCTGACAGCCTCTACTGGATGAGCCGCTACCTAGAGCGGGCAGAGAACACCGCGCGCCAACTCGATGTGACTATGAGCCTGATGCTTGACACGGCAGGCGCAACCGCGGAGTCGCGGTGGCGGCGGCTGGTAGAGGCGCTCGGGGACTCGCGGGAGCTGGAATGGAATGGCGATTTGGAATCGATGGCCCACACCCTGGTCTTCGACAGCCTGAAGACCGGGTCCGTGACTTACGCAGTGAACTCCGCGCGCGAGAATGCCCGGCAGGTGCGCGAGGAGATCTCAACTGAGCAATGGCAGAGGCTGAACCGCCTCTACCACCAGATGCACTCGCCGCATGCACTCACGCAGTCGCGCTCCAACATGGCGGATGTGCTGACAAGCGTGGTGGACGGGATTCATCTGTTCAAGGGCGTCACGGACACAACGATGATTCATGGCCAGGGGTGGCACTTCATCCGCCTGGGCCGCTACCTGGAGCGCGCCTACGCCACAGCGACGCTGCTGGAGGTCTATCAAGCGGATCTGTTTCAAGCGCCGGAGCGCGACGACTCCGGCTACCAGTATCTGGAGCAGGTGGGACTGCTTCGCTGCTGCACTGCGTTTGAAGCCTATTGCCAGGTCTACACCGCCGACTTGACGCCCGATCGCATCCTCGAGTTTCTGTTGCTCAATCGTGACTTTCCGCATGCAATCCGTTACTCGGTGGATGGTATCAGGCAGGCAATCACTGCAATTCAGCGCACAGGCGCGCGGCGTCCGCCGGATGAGCTGACCGCAGGAATCGGACGGCTGCACGCGATGCTCGACTTCACCTCCATTGGAGAGATTCTGTCGGGAGATTCAGCACGCTTCCTGCACACAATCCGCGAGCAGTGTCTGCGCATCCATGAGCTGATCTACAGCTATTACATTCACTATTCCATCCAGTCGGCACTGGCTGTCTGACGGAGGGTTGCGATGCAGTTTTATTCCATCCGGCACCTGACGCGCTTTCGCTACTCGGAGCCTATCCGCGAGAGCATCATGGAAACGCGCATGCACCCACGCTCGGATGCAAACCAGCACTGCCTGTCATTCACCCTGTCGGTCAGTCCGCGCTGCCGCGTCTTCAGCTATCGCGATCACATGGGCAACAATGTGCAGCACTTCGATATTCCGGGCGAGCACACTCAACTGGTGATCGTTGCGGAAAGCGTGGTGGAGCAGCAGGCGATTCCCGAGATTCCGGGCTTCCTCGCGCCCGACGCATGGAACGATCTGGACACGATGATTGCCGGAGGCGACTACTGGGAGATGCTGCTGCCGAGCACCTTCGCTGTCGAGACCCCGGCGTTGCTCGAACTGGCGCGAAAGCTGGATGTGGTGCGGCGCGACGATCCGCTGATGCTGGTGCACGAGTTGAATCAAAGGCTCTTTGAGTACTTCGAATACGTGCCGCGCTCCACGCGCGTGGACTCGCCAATTGATGAGGCGATTGTGAGCCGCCAGGGAGTATGCCAGGACTTTACCCACACGATGCTTGCGCTGCTGCGTCATGTGCACATCCCGGCGCGTTATGTTTCGGGCTACCTTTATCGCAGCCGCGAAGCCCACGACCGCAGCACACCCGACGCGACACACGCATGGGTGGATGTGCTGCTGCCTCATCTTGGCTGGGTCGGCTTCGATCCAACCAATAATCTCATTGCGCATCGGCGGCATATCCGCGCCGCTGTAGGACGCGACTACGCCGATGTGCCGCCGACACATGGCATCTTCCGGGGCAGCGCGGAGAGCGAGCTCTATGTTGCTGTGCAGGTAGATGCCAGCGAGCAACCTCCTGCGCTGGATCGCAAGCTGCCGATTCCCGATGACTGGAGCGTGCTGGTGGAGCGCGCACAGCAGCCTGCCGCGCCGCGCGTGCCCGTCATTGATTTGCAGCAGATGCAGCAGCAACAATGATCTCCTTGGCGTTGTCGCAGTCTTTAGCTTTCGAGCGGCTCAACTCCTGCCAACCTCGCTAGGACGGCAAGCAAGGTGCCAATCACGTACAAGAGCACACTGATCGGAGTGTAGACCGCGACGATATACTCCTTCTTCTCAAGGGTTCTCTCAGCATTGTCGAGTATGGAAGCCCTTAAGGTTTGGAGTCTCTCGCGAATTAGCCACATATCTGCGTAAGTTCGCTTGTCCTGCGCTGCATCGGCCTTTTCCTTAGCCGGATCAATCTTCTCTCCAATTGGAGCTATGGGCCTAAGCAAGCTCAGGCGGT
>JAGWML010000044.1 GCA_028873155.1 Acidobacteriota bacterium | reverse complement strand
ACGTCGAGCTCGTGGCCTTCGAGGTCGAGGATGAAGAGGCCGATGCGGGAGTTCTCTGCGCGCATGAAGATGAAGGACTGCTCCGACTTCTGGCCATGGCGGCTGGTTTCGCGCACGATGCGCTCCCAGCCCGCGCCCATCTTTTCTGCGACGAGGCGGTTGAGGTCGTCGCTGTCGACCGATTCCGTGAAGTGGTCGAACTCGGCGACGTGGAGGTTGGCGACCTGGCCGTGGGAACCGGCGCGGGCGATGAGGCTGACGAGGCCCATCATGGGGATGCGCGTGGCCTGCGCGTGGTAGCGGCTCTCAAGCGAGTTGACGACGGCGTTGAAGCCCTCGCCGCTGCCGGCGAGGACGGTGACGGGAATGGCGAGGGCGACGAGGAGCAGGGGGATCCAGAGAAGACGGCGCATCACTTGCCGCCTTTCTTTGCCGCGCCGGGGGCTTCGCCCGCGACGCCGCCGAGCGCGCCGAGGCTGCCCAGTGCGCCGAGCTGTCCGAGCTGGCCAAGCTGGTCCATGCGAATGGGGCCGAGGATGAGGACGATGTCGATCTCCTTCGGCTCAACGTCAAGGACGAACATGCCCTGGGTCTGGCCGTTGACCTGCTTGATGAGGACGTCGGTCATCTCGCCGGACTTGCTTTCGCGCACGTGGACCATGGGCTTCCACTCGGTGGTCTGGAAGTGCTGTCGGATCTGGTCGAGTTCAGCGGGCGAGTACTGGCCGGGCTTGTCGAAGTCGTATTCGCGGACGTAGACGCCGTCGAGGTTCTGGATGAGCTGGCGGGTCTGCGCGTCGTCGCCGTGCTTGCCGTTGAGGAACTGAGAGGCCGAGCCGAGCATGTTCTTGTCCATGGTGACCTCGGTGACGTTGGAGGCGCGCGCGGCGAGCTCCTTTTCGAGGGCGGGCGGCAGAACCTCAGGGAAGCTCTGGGCGAATGCGGGCGCGAGGCTCGCAGCGAGGATGAGGCTGAGGGTGGCGATGCGGGACTTCATTGCGTGTCTCCTTGCGAAAGGGCGTTTTGGTTACGCGCGGCGAGGCGCGCCTGAACATCGTTCATGGCGTGCTGGGTGATGCGCAGGGCGATGAAGAGCTGACGCCGGGCCTCTTCTCCGCGGCGGCGTTCCTGGGCAAGATGGTTCCAGGTGAGCAGGCCGCTGACCGAGACAGCGAGCAGGACGGAAGCGGCGAGGCGCTGCCAGAGGAATGCCGGTGTGACCGGCACGGCGCTCTGCCTGCGGCGGAGGACCGCCTCTTTGAAGGCGGGCGGCGCGGGCCGGCGCTCAAGGGCGCTGCGCAGATCGCGCTCGAAATCGTCGATGGGTTCAGGCTTCACGGATGTACTCCCTGAGGTGGTGGCTGGCCTTGGCGCGGAGCAGCTTGAGGCCGCGCTGGAGGTGGCTCTTGACGGTGGCCAGGGGCGCTTCGAGGGCAGCGGCAATCTCTTCGGGGCTCATGTCCTCCTGGTAGCGGAGCAGGAGCGCGGCGCGCTGCGGGGCGGGCAGCGTGGCTAGAAGCTGCTCGATGCGCGTGCCGAGCGGCGAGGAATGGACTTCGCGCGTGACGGGATGATGATCGCCGAGCTCGACCCAGTCATTGATGCGGCGGACACGGCGTCGGCGGAGCGCATCTGTGGCGCGGCTGACGGCGACGCGGCGCAGCCAGAAGAGCGCGTGATCGGGCGAGTCGAGTTGGCGCAGGTGGCGATCCATTTCAAGAAAGACGTCCTGGGCGACCTCTTCGGCGAGGCCGTGGTCAGCGGTGATACGAAGAGCGAGCGAGAAGACCATGGACTGGTGCTCGTCAACGAGTTGTTCGAAGTCGGGCTGCCAGTGAGGTGCCATCGGTACGCCTCTATTTTGATATCCGCAAAACGAACGGGAGCGGGATGCAGAAAGATACGCAAGGGGTCGACCGTTTGCTCCCGGAAATCGTCAGCCTTGAGGAACGTGTGCAAGAAGAACGACGGTGATCGCTGGTGGGGTGCTGGACCTGTCTCGTCTTCTCCATGGACTGCGGTTGGCCGGGCTGTGCCTGGTGGCCGCGGGATGGCCGGGCTCGGCTTCGCGAGCCGCCGCAGCAGCGAGCGCTGCGCCTGCCGACCCGGATGCGGCGTGCGCGCGGTGCCATGAGGCGATGCCGATGGCGCGGGCAGGGATGCGGCAGTGCGCAGGGCAGCACCCCTCGATGGGAGTGAGGGTCATCTGCTTCGGATCCCGATCGTCGAATGCTATGCCCCTGAGTACGCCGTGAATCGCTGGTTACAGGCGCGACTGGGAGAAGGGCCTTGCCCTTTTCGGGCGAATGCCGGGGTGAAGAACGGGCGTTTTCGTGTTTCAGCTGAGCGACGGGTGGACAGGAACGCAGCATGTTTGCAGGCGAAATCAATCGTTTGATGGAGAAGGAAGTGCACCGGCAGCATGAGTCTGAAATCGTCCTCTGGTGGGGAAGTGGGGATGCGCTGCCCTGCACAATGGCAGGGACAAAGGTGCGTCAAATGTCTTCACTAATTGTCGGATTGAATTGATAATTGCCATATACATTTAGATTCTGAATGGACCGTGGGGAGGCCATGACAGAACCTTCGGGATGTGAAGACAGGCCTTCTTGTCGTCCGATAAATCGGTTTATTTAGAAGAGTTACTATGGCAATGAGGCTGGGAGCAGTTTTGGATGGAGGCGAGAGGTAATTGGAGTAAAGGTTTTCCTGGATTGCCATATAGATTGTTATGGTCTCAAAAGAAGATTTCTTGATTTAAAGCGTTGACAGCGGTGGTGGGATTTAGATATTGTTTCGATTTGTTCTGGACCCAGCCTTTTTCGCTCCCGTCTACGTGTCTTTTCCGGGGGCAGGTGAACCGGAATCTTTCGCTCTTTCACCGCTGCGGTGGGAGAGCCTTATCGATGTTCGTACCCTCAAGAATGGGGCGGGCACCACAAGCCAGATAAGTCAATAGAACAAAAGAGAGCAAGGATTTTCAGGAGACCGCATGATGAATAGAATGCGCACAGCATGGGTGCTGGCGGTAGTCGCCTGCGCGCTAATGCTTACGAGTACAGCGGCCAGGGCGCAGTCGATCTACGGATCGATCTTCGGCACTGTGACCGACTCGACCGGGGCGGCCATTCCGGGCGCCACGATCACGGTAAAGGACATTGCCAAAGGCACCGTCGTTACCGCCACCTCCAATGCCTCGGGTGATTACAACGTTCCTCACCTTATCCCCGACACCTACGATCTACTGGTTTCAGCGAAGGGCTTCAAGGCGTTTGCGGCGAAGGGTATCTCAGTGCTTGCCGACACGGCGCCTCGTATTGACCCGACGATGGAGATCGGCGCAGCCGATACCACCGTTACGGTGAATGCCGATCAGCAGCCGGAACTGAAGACGGATCGCGCGGATGTTTCGACGATCTTTGACCAGCAGCAGGTTTCGAGCCTGCCGGTTGGCGATCAGAACTTCACCAACCTCCAATTGCTGCTTCCTGGTGCACAGGTTCTTGGCTGGTCGCACGCGGCCGATGAGAACCCGCAGGGATCGCGTCAGATTCAGGTGGATGGCCAGGCCTTTGGCGGCACGGCATTCGAGCTGGACGGCACGGACAACCAGGACCCGATTCTGGGCATTATCGTCATCAACCCCGCCATGGATGCGGTGACCGAGACCAAGATCACCACGCAGAACTTTGACGCCGAGCTGGGCAAGGCCGTTTCCGCAGTTGTCACGGCGCAGACCCGTTCGGGCACCAACCAGTTCCACGGCAGCGCGTACGATTTTCGTACCGGCAACGCCAACCTGGCGCGTGATCCCTTTACGCAGGCGCCCAACTCCATTCCTCCCGGGCTGAAGAACCGTTTTGGCGGTTCAATCGGCGGGCCGATCATCAAGGACAAGGCGTTCTTCTTCTTCAACTATGAAGCGCAGCGCCAGAAGGTAGGCACATCGGCTACGGACACCCTGCCGACGAACCTGCTGACAGAGACGGCACTGGGCAACACGACTGGCCCCAGCGGGACACCGGGCGCAGACTTCAGCGAGTATCTGAAGCAGCTTGGCGCAGGCGCAGGCCAGATCTATGACAATTCCAGCGGGACGCCGGTTGCTTTTGCAAACAACGTCATTCCCACGGGCAAGCTTTCCAAGCAGTCCTTGGCGCTGCTGAAGTACCTCGAGCCCTTCACCAAGGGAATCGGTCTGAACGGGACTGGCTCAGTCGGTGGACTGGACTCGAACTATCACGCGAGCGGCACGGGTCTATTCAACAGCAACCAGTGGACAGAGCGCGCGGACTATGCGCTGAGCGATACGATGCACGCCTTTGAGCGCTTCTCGCGCTTCACGGATGTGCTTTCGGGCGCGGTGATGTTCGGCGCGGCTGGCGGTCCTGGATTCGGCATCGGGAACTATGGCGGCAACTCGACCGGCGCAAACGACAGTCTTGCATCGGGCATGGACATCGCCATCAATCCGAAGCTGCTGACGGACTTCCGTCTGGCCTACTACCGCTACAACGTCATCGACTCCAAGCATGACCAGAGCGCGACCTTCGCGAACACCCTGGGCATTCCTGGAATCAACCTGGGAACCTACTTCACGGGCGGCGCGCCGGGCTTCTTCATCGGCACGGTCCCGGGCGGCAGCGCACAGCCACTCTACGGCGACGGCCTGAACATCAACCGTTGCAACTGCCCGCTGACCGAGCGCGAAGACCAGTTCCAGCTGGTGAACAACTGGACGAAGGTCGTTGCCAACCACAGCTTCAAGGTGGGCGCGGATCTTCGTTATGCTCGCAACCTGCGCGTTCCCTCTGACAACGACCGCGACGGCCTGCTGAACTTCAGCAACGGCCCGACCTCGAACCAGTCGCTGACCACCGGCCAGGGCGGCCTGGGCTTCGCCACGTACATGCTGGGTGACGTGACGAGCTACAACCGCTATGTGTCGGTATCCACCAACGCCAAGGAGTTCCAGAAGCGCACGTTCTTCTACGCGCAGGACACCTGGCGCGCAACCTCGAAGCTGACGGTGAATCTGGGTCTGCGGTACGAGATCTACTTCCCCGAGGCAGTGAACGGGCCGAAGAACGGCGCGCTGATGAACCTGAACGACGGGTATCTGCACGTCGCAGGCATTGGCAGCGTTCCTTCGAACATGGGCTGGAACTGGCAGGTATCCAAGATGTTTGCTCCACGCATCGGCGCGGCTTATCAGCTGAACGATAAGACTGTTCTTCGCGCCGGCTATGGACGCAGCTTCGATATCGGCGTCTTTGGCTCGATCTTCGGTCACGTGGTGACGCAGAACCTTCCGGTTCTGGCCAACCAGGCGATCAACCAGGCGAACACGACGACCGCGGCCTTCACCCTTGCACAGGGCCCGACGGCCAACGTCTTCCCGACGGTGCCTTCCAACGGACTGCTGCCGAACCCCGGCTCGCAGGTCACGTCCAAAGCGCGTCCCAACCCGCTCAACTTCCCGACGATCGATGCGTGGAACATGAGCGTGCAGCGCGCACTGACGCCAACCCTGACCCTGACAGTGGCCTACGTCGGCAACAAGGGAACCCACACGCTGGGTGACGGCGACAGCAACAACACCAACCCGAACGAAGCGGCCATCAACCTGCCGGGCAGCTTTGGCATTGGCGGACAGGCGTTGCACTACGATCCGACAGTTGGAAACAACAAGATCGCGTCGAACGGCGGAACGTCCACAACCAACTTCCTGCAGCGCTACTATGCGACGAGCCTGGCGGCCTGCAAAGATCCAACCTACGCCACGCCAAGTGAGCCGTTTGTGACAGCCGGCATGTGCGGCTGGACCAACGGTATCAACTACTACGGCAACAACCAGAACACAGAGTTCGACGCGTTGCAGATCACCCTGGCGCAGCAGATGGCCAAGGGACTTGCCTACACGGCGAACTACCAGTGGGCCTCAGCGTTCGACGAGCAGTCGGGCTACTATACCTGGGACCACAACGTCACCCACGGCCGCGACACCAACGTGCGCGATCAGCAGCTGACGCTGTATGGCAGCTACGATCTGCCGTTTGGCAAGGGCAAGCAGTTTGGCGCGGGCGTCAGCCGGCTGGCCGACCTGATCATCGGCGGCTATCAGTTGAGCTCGGTGATGAACTGGTCCGGCGGTCTGCCGTTCACCCTCAGCTACAACGAGTCAGGCACGAACGTTCCGGGCAGCGCGCCGAACTGGCCGAGCAAAGCTGCGGGCGCTCACATGAAGACCAACCTGACCGGCTTTGTGGCCGGCTCTGGCGGGACGGGCACCCGGTCGTTCTACCAGGCGCAGACCACGAACCTGCTGACCGATCCGGGCACGGGCGTCTTCAAGAACCCTGGTCTGGATACAATCGGCAACGTGGGCCGCAATACCTACTTCGGGCCGCATTTCTTTAATGACGACCTGGCAATCACGAAGGCCTTTACGATCCATGAGAGCGTCGTGACGAAGTTCCGCATGGATGCGTTCAACGCCTTCAACCACATCAACCCTGGCAATCCTGGAGGCAACATCGAGTCGACAGGCACAATCTCCGGCGAAGCGCCGGGTGGCGTGCCGCGTCAGCTTGAATTCTCCCTCCGCGTTCAGTTCTAATTCCGCGCGAGGAGCCGTAACACCACGCAACACACACTCACGAGGGGAGCTTCGGCTCCCCTCAAATTTTTTGCGCGCCAGTACGCGCATGCGTCCAGCGACGCCGTAGTTCCGCAAGGCTTGTGCGCACAGCCTTCCTGGCCAACCGGGAGTTACACTCGAAGAGCAGGATTTCTCGATGATTCGCACGTTTGCTTCGCTACTACTTTCTCTTGCATTCCTGAGCGCGGGCAACTCGCAAACCGCGCAAACCGGCGCGCCAACCGGCGGAGACGCAGCGCAGCCCGTCACGCTGGAGAGTGCGCGGGAGCTGGCGGGGCGAGGCCGGCTGGACCAGGCGATGGCGCAGCTCGGTCAACTGGCCGCGCAGCAGCCGGAGCCGGCAGGCGTGGAGCGTCTGCGGGGCATCATCTTCTATCAGCGCGAGCAGTTCACTGAGGCGATCGAAGCGTTTACCAAGGCAACGGCGCAGGATCCGAACGACCGCGAGTCGATGGAGATGCACGGTGTGAGCCTTTTCCGGCTGGGCCGGATTCCGCAGGCGATTCCGCTGCTGGAGCAGGCGCAGACTCATGTGCAAAGCGCGAATGTTGACCCGGATTATGTGCTGGCGCTGTGCTATGCAGATGTGCAGCGCTATGACGATGCGCGGCATGCATTTGCGCGGCAGTTTGGATTCGCGCCGGACTCGGCGGAGGCGCATCTGCTTGCAGGGAGGATGTTTCTGCGGCGGGAGCTTAAGGACCAGGCGGGAGTGGAGGCCGGGAAGGCGCTGGAGCTGACGCCGGGGATTCCGCTGGCCCACGAGCTGCTGGGCGAAGTGAGCCTCTCGCGCGGAGACGTGCCGGGAGCCGTGAAAGAGTTTGAAGCGGAGAGGAAGATCAATCCGCTGAATCCGGATCTTTATAGCAGGTTGGGAGATGCGTATCTGCGCACGGGGCAGTATGAGGACGCGCGGCAGACGCTGAATCGCGCGGTGCTGCTGATGCCGTACGCGACGGAGCCGTATATTCTGCTGGGCGAGACGTACCTGAAGCTGCAGGATCCGATTCAGGCTCTGCACTACCTGGACCACGCGGAGCATATGGATCCATCGAACTACATTACGCATAATCTGCTCGGCCAGGCGTACAAGGCAGTGGGCAATCGTGTCGGGGCTAACCGAGAGTTCCAGATGGTGGTGGATCTGCAGCACCAGAACGATGCAAAGCCGGCGGTGAAGTAAGCGATGGATCAGGTGCGGCAAGCGTGGGCGCTGGCGCTGATGCTTGGATTGAGCGGAGCAGCTGCGGCGCAGACAGGGAAGCAAGCGCAGGAAGCACAACAACTGAAGAAGGCGACGGCGGCTTTTCGCGAAGGTGCGGATGCGCGCACCAAGGGAAACCTGGAACAGGCGAGGAAGAAGTTCGCCGAGGTGGTGCGGCTGGCTCCGCAGATTGCCGAGGGGCACGAGGCGCTGGGCACGGTGCTGCTAGAGCAGGGCAACGCGAGCGACGCGCTCTCCGAGTTAAAGGCTGCGGAAAAGCTGAAGCCAAATGATGCAGGCAATGAGGCGGCGTTGGCGCAGGCGTACGCGCAGACGGGCGATGCGCAGAGTGCGCTGACGCACTACGGCGTGGCGCTGAGGCTGGCTGGCGAGGCAGGCCAGCCGGCGCTGGATGCGAATTTCTACGAGGGATATGGCCGGACTCTGTCCGCGGCAGGCAAGCCGGCAGAAGCTCTGAATCAGTTTCTTGCAGAGGAAGCGCTGGCGGGGCGCAGCGCATCGCTGGATGATGCGATCGGGTCACTCTATGCGCAGCAGCAGCAATGGGAGAATGCGCGGGGCCGATTTGAGCAGGCGCTGCAGCAGGACCCGAACTACCTACCTGCGCGGATTCACCTGGGCGTGCTGGAGCGCGCGCAGCACGAGCTGCCGGAGGCGCTGGCGACACTGCAAGCGGCAGCAGAGACGACGCCTGTGCATGCGGACGCGCTGGTGGAGTATGGGCGGACACTTGCCGCTGCGGGCAGGGATGATGAGGCTGCGGCGCAGTTCCAAAAGGCGCTGCAAGCAAAGCCCGGCGATGATGCGGCGGCGATGGAGTTGGGCATGGCCCTGCAACGCGAGGGGCGACAGGCCGAAGCGATTCCCTGGTTTGAGCAGGTGCTGAAGAGCGATCCGAAGAATGTGACGGCGCTGGTGAACCTGGGGCTGGCGCAAACGATGACGGGCAAAGCGAAAGAAGCGCTGGCGAATGATGCTGCGGCGCTGGCGATTGCGCCGGGCGACGCGGCGATTTATAAGGGCATGGGCGTGGCGCACGTGCAGCTCTCGGCGTTCGACGAGGCGATTGCAGATTTTCAAAAGGCTGTGGAGCTGGATGGGAACGATCCGGAGTCGCACTACGACCTGGGGCTGGCCTTCAAGTTCAAGGACGAGTACGAGAAGGCAATTGCGGAGCTGACGAAGGCTGGAGAGATGGCCCCGACGCTGCAGGACCCGCCGTATACGCTGGGGATTCTGTTGATGCAGATGGGCCGGTTGGACGCCGCGGCGACGGAGCTGCGCAAGGCGGTGGCGCTGCAACCCGGCAATGGCGATGCGTGGGCGATTCTGGGCAGCACGCTGAAACAGGACTCGCACTTGCCGGAGGCTGCCGAGGCGCTGGAGAGGGCAATTCCACTGCTGCCGGGACAGCCGGGGCCGCGGGTGACTTTGGCGGGTGTGTATGCCGAAGAGGCCGCGGGGCTGTCAACGCAGGCGGATGCAGCCGAGAGCGGGGGCGATGCGGCAAAGGCGGAACAACTGCGCGCGCAGATGAAGGACCTGCGCGGTAAGGCGACGGCGCTGCGCCACGAGAGCGCGGAGCTGGCGCGTGGCGCGGTGAACCGGCAGCGCGCGAACTTTGAGATGAATGCCGGGAACCAGGAGATGTTGCGCGGACAGATTGGCGCGGCGGCAAGCCGCTATCAGCAGGCGATTGCAGCGGACCCGACGTTTGCGACGCCGCATGAGCAACTGGCGATTGCGTATGAGCGGCAGGGACGCGCGGACGAAGCGGCAGCAGAGCGCGCGAAGGCGGCGGAGCTGGAGAAGACAAAGTAACCGGTGGCTGGATAGGGAGGCAGATGCGATGAGCGGAAGCACGATGCGGCGGATGTATTGGATAGTGGTGATGGTGGCGATGCTCACTGGCGCGGCGCAGGCGCAGCAGCGCTGGACAGAGGCGGAAGCCAACGCATGGTATGCGCAGCAGCCGTGGCCGGTCGGCGCGGACTTTCTGCCTTCGACGGCGATCAACGAGCTGGAGATGTGGCAGGCGGCGACGTTTGATCCGGTGACGATTGACCGCGAGCTGGGATGGGCGGAGGGCGCGGGGATGAACACGATGCGCGTCTTTCTGCACAACCTGGTGTGGGAGCAGGACCCGAAGGGATTTACGCAGCGCATGAACACGTTTCTGGAGATTGCGGCGCGGCATCATATCCGGCCGGTGTTTGTGCTGTTTGATTCGTGCTGGGATCCGTATCCAAAGCTGGGGCCGCAGCATCCGCCGATTCCGGGCGTACACAACTCAGGGTGGGTGCAGGCACCGGGCGCGGAGATGCTGACGGACGCGGCGCAGTACCCGCGGCTGGAGCAGTATGTGAAGGGCGTGGTGGGGGCGTTTGCAAAGGATGACCGCGTGCTGGCGTGGGATGTGTGGAACGAGCCGGACAACACGAACGATGGCTCGTACAACGCGCATGATCCGAAGAACAAGCCGGAGCTGGTGCTTGCGCTGCTGCCGCAGGTTTTTGCTTGGGCGCGTGCGGAGCATCCGACGCAGCCGCTGACGAGCGGCGTGTGGCACGGCGACTGGAGCGCGCTCGACAAGATGCCACCGATGGCGCGCGTGCAGATCGAGCAGTCGGACATCATCAGCTTTCACAACTACGGATGGCCGGAGGACTTTGAGGCGCACGTGCAGCTGCTGGAGCAGTTTCACCGGCCGTTGATCGCAACCGAATACATGGCGCGCGGCGCGGGGAGCACGTTTGACACGGTGTTGCCGGTGGCGAAGAAGCACCACGTGGGCGCGATCAACTGGGGCCTGGTGGCGGGCAAGAGCCAGACGTATCTGCCATGGGACTCATGGCAGCGGCCGTATGTGCTGCAGCAGCCGCCAATCTGGTTCCACGATGTGTTTTATGCCGACGGAAGGCCGTATCGCGAGCGCGAGGTAGAGGTTCTACGGGAACTGACGGGCCGGGGGAAGTGACGGAACCAGGCGGGATCATTCCGGGCGCGGCGGGATGAGAGACGGTTGCGAGTGCGCCACCGATCCAGAGAAGGCCTGCACGGATTGCAGCGCAGACCTTCTCCGGATACTGCTCAGTTTCCGTCGTGGCTGTCGTCTTTGCTAGCGAAGAGATCAGACATGACGTGAACATTGGAGTCGCATGCATGGTTGAGGCAAGGCAGCCCAAAGCCGGCCTCGAGGGACTTCAGGATCGAGAAGCTGTTGTAGTAGTTCTGGCTTTGAATTCCGGGGTGCTTGTCATAGTTGGTCTGAACAGCAAGGACGACACGGTTCTGGTTTTGCGGCGGATATGCGCCGTTGAGTACGGACGTGCTGCCGCTATAGTCGTTTTCGTCCCAAACGATCACGATCGCACTGCGGCCCGACCGCCAGACTGGCGAGGCGTGAATGGCCGTCACCAGCCGCTCGATGGTTGAGTCTCCCTGCTGATTGAGTCCGGGATTCAATCCAGCCGTGGTGCCGTAGGTGTATCCACTGTTGTTTACGCCAAAATCGAAGGCGCAGAACGCATCGCCATTGGGGCGTCCGTGCTGGTCGTCGCACTGGTTTGGCGCGATGAAAGCGAAGGATGGGACGTCGCCGGTGGCCAGATCAGCGAAGAGGCCGCGCTGCCCGTCAAAGCCGGCTACATTCGCCAGGCTGTTGTCCTGGTTGTTTCCGTCCTGGACGCTTTTGAAGTAGGCGAACGGGTTGTGTTTGACGGCGTAGAGCTGAACGACGCTGGATGCGGTGAGCGGCGCGAGGTTTGTGAAACTGGACAGATTGGTCACTGTGCCGTTGCTGTAGTTGACGCCGAAGATGGACCCGGAAGGCAGGCTTTCCTGGTAGGACTTCCAGGTGAGGCCGGCTGCATCGAGCTGGTCACCGATGGTTTCTCCTACTGTAGGCGCGGCCGCAACGAACTGGATGCCGTCGAGGTCCGCCAGGGCGACGAAGGGGCCGGAGACCTCATTCCATGTATCTACCGCGGGCGTCTCAGCATCGGTACCTGTACCGGAGATAGGGCAGATATTTCCGGTATCCACAGCCATCGGGGCATTGCCGCCGCCGTTATCGGCATTCACCATTCCCGATGCGATATTCGGGCTGCAGGAGGAGCTGCCCCAGTCCGGAGCATTGTCGCTGCGGATGCCAAAGTTCGAACCGCCGACAACTTCGAGATAGTTGGTCAAGCTCGGATGTCCAACCGCAAAGTAATTCGTGGCCAGATTGATTTGCCTGCCGGCAATGAGGCTGTTCAGGTAGGGGTCATTGGGGTTGCCCACCACCTGCTGATACCCGTGGTTCTCCATCATGATGAGGAAGACATGATCGATGTGGGGTATGCCGGTGGGCCTGGCGTTCTGCTGCGCAGATGCGGCCGTCGACGCGATGCCGGCGGCAAGACAGAGTGAAGCGAATGCTTTGAACATGGACTCGACCTCTTACTGGGCACGGTTTGGACAATCTCAACCGCTGACCGCTTGGATTCTCTGAACTCCAGTTTCTGAAGGATGGGTTACCGGATCATGAACCCACTGCAAATTAACGGGAAACAGTGGGCGAAACTGCTCTGGATTTGAAGAGCAGCCGGGGATTCAATTGGCACCGAATGGTGGAAGGAAGGGAAGCTGTTGGGCATTTGCAAAGCGACGCGCCCAACCGTTCCAGCCGGCATTACACTTGGCAGATGAAACGCGTTCTTATTACAGGTGCTGGGCGGGGCATTGGGCTGGCGACGGCGCGTGCGTTTGCATCGGCCGGGTGGCAAGTTATCTCGCTGGACAAGGAATTTGCGGGCGAGGTGGTGGGCGAGCGCGTCGACTTTGATCTGCGGCGCGTGGCGGAGATTCCTGCGATGGCCGCTTCGCTCGGAGATTTGGATACGCTGGTGAACAATGCCGCGGTGCTCTATTGTGATCCGGTGGATGCGATTCTCGAGGAGCACCGGCGCGAGATTCTGGCGGTGAATCTGGAAGCTCCGGCGGGATTGATTGCGGCCTTGGCGGCGGGTATGAAGGCGCGGCGCAGCGGGCGCATCGTGAATGTGAGTTCGGTGTCCGCATTCACGGGACACCCGGATCTGTGGTACGGCATCACGAAGGCCGGCATCCTGAATTTGACGAAGACGTGGGCGCGAACCCTGGGTCCGCACGGGGTGCTGGTGAACGCAGTGGCGCCCGGGCCGACACGGACGCGGATGTATGACCAGCTTCCGCAGTCGCGGCGCGATGAGGTGATGCGGGCGGTGTATTTGGGGCGGGTGTGCGAGCCGGAGGAAGTTGCCGCAGCGATTCTCTGGCTCGGCAGCGCGTGCCCGGAGTATGTGAGCGGCGTGACGCTGGACGTGAATAACGGCAGCTATCCACGATGAGTTGCCGATGCTGCGAGATCGTCGCAGATTGCTGGTGAAGAGTCCCGCCTTGGTCGCAGCGAAACAGAAATAACCTCTGAATCATCGACAGGCACCAATGGATGGCGCGGATCCAGCGGTCACTGAATGGAACGGCTACTCGTAGTAGGTGGCCGTGGTGGTGTCGGTCTCCCAGATGGTGCAGTCTTTGATGCGGACGCGGCCCTGGGTCATTTCGCGGAGCTGCTCGCTGGTCTGGTCGTAGAAGTAGCGGGCCAGATTTTCCGCGGACGGATTGAGCACGGTGAAGGGCTCGAGGTCGTTGAGCATCTGGTGGTCGATGCGGTCGATGACCGGGCGCATCACCTGCTTGAGCAGCTTGAAGTCGAGCAGCAGGCCGGCCTGGTCCAGCTCGCGGCCATGGAGCGTGACGCGGACCTTGTAATTGTGGCCGTGCGGGTTTTCGCACTTGCCTTTGTAGTTGCGGAGGTAGTGTCCGGAGGAAAAGCCGGCCTCCACGGTGACTTCATACATCGGTGTTCGCCTGTCTCTTTCGCGGGAGTTCCCTACTTTGATTTTAGTGCCTTTCGCCGCGGCGCCTGCGTCTGGCGGCCAGGCGCGCTTCTTCGCTGCGGCGGTCTACTTGCTCAAAGAGGTTGCTGAGGACACCGATGAGGGCGGAGGCCAGGGCCGCAAGCAGCATGATGAGGGCGATGGTGCGCCAGAGCGAGCCGTTGGCGGGCAGGCCGGGCTGGAAGGTAGACGGCACCAGCGTCATGAGCCCCGAGAGCAGGGCGAAGAGGCCGAGCGTGGCGGCGAGGATGTAAAAGTTGCGGGACATGACTGCGAGGTAACTCCCTGCCCTGCCTTGATTTTACGGCTCCGGAGTCGGACGGGAAAGCTGGCCGGACGTGCTTTCAAGTACGCCGGCCTCGGCAAAGTCGGCGCGGATGCGGGCTTCAGATGCGGCCAAATCGATGGCGCGGCAACCGTCGCGGAGGACAACAGTCTCGAATCCGGCCCGGCGGGCGTCGATGGCGGAGTAATGGACGCAGTAGTCGTAGGCGAGGCCGGCGAGGAAGACGCGCCGGAAGCCGCGCTCGCGGAGGTAGCCGTCGAGGCCGGTGGGCGTGGTGTGGTCGTTCTCAAAAAAGGCGGAGTAGGAATCGACGTGGGGGCGGAAGCCCTTGCGCAGGATGAGTTCGGCTTGCGGAAGATGGAGCGCGGGGTGGAACTCGGCGCCGGGCGTGCCCTGGATGCAGTGGTCGGGCCAGAGCGTTTGTGGGCCGTAGCTCAGCTCAACCTGCTCAAAGGGCTTGCGGGTGCCGTAGCTGGAGGCGAAGGAGGTATGGCCCTCGGGGTGCCAGTCCTGCGTGAGGATGACGTGATGAAAGAGCGGCGCGACTCGATGGATGACGGGAATGACGGCGTCGCCCTCCGGCACGGCGAGCGCTCCGCCGGGGCAGAAGTCGTTTTGCACGTCAACGACGAGGAGGACGTCGTGGGGGGTGGTTTGCATACTGACTATGATGCTGCCACATGCCGTTCGTAGCCAATCATGCGTAGGGTCAGGCGCCGGAAGCAGAAAAGACGATCGAGAAGCCTGTTTGCAGGAAATTACATCGGATCAGTGATTTGTTGTTACTCCGGAGTCCAGCGGGCTTCTTCCTGTGCTGCCAAGGTTAGAACGGATTGTTGACCTACGATCTCGTTCTTCAACTTGCTCGTCAGGCGGTAACGCAAGGCTGCGGAGCCAAGGCCTGACAAATCCACCCTGACTCGCCGCGGCTTGTCGGACAGGTTCTTCAGCACGAATCCGCTCTCGCTGGAGCGATAGCGCACAGCGTACTCGGGAATGTCAAACTCCACGCTGCCGTAGCTCTGAACGAGGGGTGCAACGGATAGGTCCGCATCTGCGGGAATCGTCAGGCCTAAATACTTAGAGATCAATACCGCCGTGAACACGTTTGGATATTCGTAATACTTCTCGGCTCCATGTGAATTCTTGCCATCA
>JAGWML010000283.1 GCA_028873155.1 Acidobacteriota bacterium | reverse complement strand
CGGATCCACGTAACCCTCGTGATTCCAGTCGCTTGAGACACCAAAAAATCTTTGCTGCGTTTTGCATGTGAATTCCGCGATTCAGCTAACCTAGAAATAGGTGCAAATCGCGCTGGAGGATTTCTCACACTATGGCTGTTCCAATCTCACAGATGTGGACGGTGGCCACCTATGTACTTAAGACGCGCTTCAGTGGCAACCGGCGTTACCCGCTGGTGCTCATGCTTGAGCCGCTCTTCCGCTGCAACCTGGCCTGCGCCGGATGCGGCAAGGTGCAGTACCCGCCTCACGTCCTCAAGCGGATGCTCACGCCCGAGGAGTGCTTCAAAGCCGTTGAAGAGTGCGGTGCACCGATGGTCTCCATCCCTGGCGGTGAACCCCTCCTGCACCCGCAGATTGTCGAGATCGTCAACGGCCTGATCGCCCGCAAGAAATACATCTACCTCTGCACCAACGCGCTCGAACTCAAGCGCCGCCTGCATGAGTTCACGCCGTCTAAATACCTGACTTTCTCGGTCCATCTCGACGGCGACCGCGACCACCACGACTTCTCCGTCTGCCGCGAGGGCGGCTACGATCTCGCCGTCGAAGGCATCAAGGCAGCCGTCCAGCGCGGCTTCCGCGTCACCACCAACGCCACCTTCTTCGATGGCACTGACCCCAACAACGTCCGCGGCTTCTTCGACGACGTGATGGCGATGGGAGTCGAGGGCATCGTCCTCTCGCCCGGCTACAGCTACGAGATGGCGCCCGACCAGAACCGCTTCCTCGGTCGCGCCCGCGTGCGCCGCCTCTTCCGCGCCATTCTCTCGAACCGCAAGCCGACCTGGAAATTCAACATGTCGCCCCTGTTCCTTGAGTTCCTGATGGGCGACCGCAAGTACGAGTGCACACCGTGGGGTTCGCCCGCTTACAACATATTCGGCTGGCAGCGCCCCTGCTACCTGCTCCAGGACGGCTACGCCGAGACCTTCCAGGAACTGCTCGAAACCACGAAGTGGGAAGAGTACGGCGTCGCTTCCGGCAATCCCAAGTGCGCCAACTGCATGGTTAGTTGCGGCTATGAGCCGTCCGCTGTCATGGACGGCTTCGGCTCACTCTCCGGCATCTGGGCTATGATCCGTGGCACCTTCAGCCTCTACAAAGACCAGCACGCCCTCAAGCTGCTCAGCGAGCCCGCGCCCCACGGCCCGGCCGCGCTCGTACAGATTGCCGAGTCCGCTGAAGCTCTGGAGGAGACCAAGGCATGACCGCAGAAGTCGCTAAATACACCATTGAGCAGGTCGAATCCCTCGAGCTCGCGCCCGGCAGCAAGCATGAGAACCTCGAAGGCTGGGTTCCTGATCTCGCCAGCGACAACGACCTCAAGGATGCCCTCGAAAAAGCCTTCGACTACCGCGGCGATGTGACCATCACGCTCAAGTCAGGCGAGAAGATTGAGGCCTTCATCTTCAACCGCCACACAGGTGCCACGCTGGCCGAATCATGGGTGCAGTACTTCGCACCCCACGCCGCAGGCAAGCAGAAAGTCGCCTACAACCAGATCGCTCGCCTCGACTTCACCGGCAAAGATCGCGCCGCCGGCAAGCACTGGGAAGACTGGCTCAAGGCCTACAACGAGCGCAAGGCCGCCGGCGAAAAGAACATCGCGCTCCACCCGGAGGCCCTGGACTAGGTCGGGTAGACCCCCCTACCCCCCCTGCAATATCTTTCTTTTCCACAGTTTCTTTGCATGTTTTTGGGGGGACAAACTCGGACGAATTAGGTCCCATATTCCGATCGGAATGGGGCCTTCTTGCATGGCGGGAATTTTCTGCTGGTTGAAGCTGTGAGCACGGCACCGGAACCGATTCATCCACGCTCACCGCTCAACCCCAAACGATTTAGAATAAAACCCAGAGAATCTGTTCGTTATGCGCATCTTTCTCACGGGCGGCACCGGGTTTGTCGGCCATCACGTCGCCAAAGCCCTCGCGGAACAAGGCGCTGAACTCCGCCTCCTCGTCCGCCGCAGCAGCAATCTCAAGCACCTCGAAGGTATCCCTGGCGACACCGTCGTCGGCGATCTGGCCCGTCCGGAAAGCTACGCGCCAGCCCTGCAGGGCTGTGACGCAGTCGTCCATGTCGCCGCGGACTACCGCCTCTGGATTCGCGATTCCGACTCGATGTATCGCGTCAACGTCGACGGCACCCGCGACCTGCTCCGCCTCGCTCGCGAGGCCCAGGTTCCTCGCGTTGTGTACACCTCCTCCGTTGCAACGATGCACTTCCGCACCGACGGCATCATCATCAACGAGGACACGCCCGTCTCCCTCGCCGATATGGTCGGCCATTACAAGCGCTCCAAGTTCCTCGCCGAGCAGCAGGCCATCGCCGCCGCCCAGGATGGCCAGCAGGTCATGATCCTCAACCCCAGCACGCCCATCGGCGCCTGGGATGCCAAGCCCACGCCTACCGGCCGCATCTTCGTCGACTTCCTCAACCACAGGTTCCCGGCCTACATGGACACCGGTCTTAATCTCGTCGATGTCACAGAGGTCGCCCGCGCCCACGTCGCCGCTCTTACCCTGGGCACGCCCGGCCGCCGCTACATCCTCGGCGGAGAAAACCTTACCCTCAAGCAGATTCTTGACAAGATGTCGGCCATCACAGGCATTCCGTCGCCCAGCATGAAAGTCCCCTTCGCCGTCGCGCTCACGTATTCTTTTTTTGAAGAGTGGATTACGGGCCACATCCTTG
>JAGWML010000043.1 GCA_028873155.1 Acidobacteriota bacterium | reverse complement strand
GAGCCCGGCGCGCGCACCGCGTGGCACACGCACCCGCTCGGTCAAATCCTGATAGTGACTGCGGGAACCGGACGGGTGCAGCGCTGGGGCGATCCGGTAGAGGAAATCCATCAGGGGGACGTGGTGTGGATTCCGCCCGGCCAGAAGCACTGGCACGGAGCCGCGCCGAACAGCTCGATGGCGCACATCGCCATCGTGGAACAACTCGACGGCAAGGCCGTGGAATGGATGGAAAAGGTTAGCGACGCGCAGTATGCGAATCTTCCGTCCGCATCGGAAGGAGTGACACAAATGACTCAAGAGCCCTCTGCAGCCCAGAAACTCATGGGCGACATCGATCCAAAATTGGCTGAGCTGACGGACAACGTTCTGTTTGGCGATGTATGGGAGCGACCGGGACTTTCGAAGCGCGATCGCAGTCTGATTACGGTTGCTGCCCTGATTGCGATGAATCGGCCGGAACAGTTGCGGTCTCATCTTCGACTTGCCCGCAGAAATGGCGTCACTCAGGACGAAATCGTAGAGGTCATCACGCAACTTGCCTTCTACGCAGGGTGGCCAAACGCCGTGAACGCTGTCGCTGTTGCCAGAGAAGTCTTCCAGGAGAAGTAAGTTGTGAAGGAGAAAAGCATGAGAACGGGACTCCGAATTATCGCCCTTGTGGCGGGCATCTTATGCGTCTTCCAATGCCAGGCGCAAATGAGCGGGACGCCCTTTCCAAAAGGTGAACTGTCCAACGCCAAGAATCACACAGGGAAGATCTGGCTGAGCGAGCTGAACGTCGGAGACAGTACATTCGATCCCAGCATTGCACAGGCGGTGTATGGAGCCGGGGCCAAGCTGGATTGGCACATTCATCCGGGCGGTCAGGTTCTGCTGATCACCGAGGGCACGGGCTACTACCAGGAGCGCGGAAAGCCGATTCGCGTGGTCCACAAGGGCGATGTGATCAAGTGCGCCGCCGGTGTGGAGCATTGGCACGGAGCAGCGCCGAATAGCGACTTTGCCTACATCGCGGTGACGCCGACGCAAAAGGGAAAGACCATCTGGCTGGAGCCGGTGAGTGAGAAGGACTATCGCAGTGCGCAATAAAACCGTTGCGAGCGAGCCAAGGGCTGGCGCAGCGGTGCGGACTGTGCTTCGGCAGAGCGAATCGTGTGGAATTGCTCGCTGAGCGGGTATGCTGGTGTGGCATTCCGCTGCAGGTGATTCCATGACCGCATTGACTGAGTGGCAGAACTTTTACATGATTGTCGGCTCGTCGGCCGGCGCGCTGATTGGGTTGCAGTTCGTCGTGCTCACGCTGGTTGCCAGCCTCTCTCGCACGCAGACGGAGGGCGGCGCGGCGTTTGTGACGCCGACGATTGTTCACTTTGGAACGGTGCTGCTGCTGGCGGGCGTGATGAGCGCGCCGTGGCAGAGCATGGAGCCCGCGATGGCGCTGTGGTGCGCGATGGGGCTTGCGGGGGCGCTGTATACGAGCTTCAACGCGCGGCGGTTAGGCAGGCAGACGGTGTATACGCCACAGTTTGAAGACTGGATTTTTCACGCTGTGCTACCCCTGGTTGCTTATCTCATGCTGGTGGCTGCCGCGGGTGCGGAGGCACTGTATGCGCGCGTGGGATTGTTCGACGTGGGAGCGGCGGCGCTGTTTCTGCTGTTCATAGGCATTCACAACGCGTGGGACACGGTGACGTATCACGTGTTCACGAAGAGCTGAGATGGGCTTGTTGCGCACGAATCGAGCGAAGTGCAGCAGCGCGTGCGGTATCAGAAGAAGTTGAGACGAAGAGGGGAATGCAATGGAGATTCAGAGAAACGGATCGAAGGCTTCCGGCAAGGGGCCGGCTGAGTATTTCACGGGCACGGTGCGCGTGGACATGTTGTTTGATGCTCCGCAGCCGGCGCGCGTGGTGGGCGCGAGCGTGACGTTTAAGCCGGGGGCGCGAACGGCGTGGCATACGCATCCGCTGGGTCAGACGCTGGTGGTGACGGCGGGATGCGGGCGCGTGCAGCGGTGGGGCGGGCCGATCGAGGAGATTCGGCCGGGGGACGTGGTGTGGTTTGCGCCGGGCGAGAAGCACTGGCATGGCGCGGCGCCAACGACGGCGATGACGCATATGGCGATTCAGGAGCGGCTGGATGGAAAGACGGTGGACTGGATGGAGAAGGTGAGCGACGAGCAGTACGCGGGGTAGCGAGGGCCCGATGGCACGACTGCAAGCGGACGCCCCTGATCGTGTAGTCTGCTGCGAGTGGAGGAAACGGCATGAGAGGCGTGTTGTACCGGCTGGGTTGTGTAGGGATGCTGGCAGCGGTTGCGGCGTGGGGATGGGCGCAGGGTTTTCCGCATGAGGTGAAGGTAGAGACGGGGCGGCTGGCCGGAGCGGCGCAGGATGGCGTGGTGTCGTTCAAGGGGATTCCGTTTGCTGCGCCGCCGGTGGGTGCGCTACGGTGGCGCGCTCCGCAGGCCGCGGCGGCGTGGACGGGCGTGCGCGCAGCGACGGAGTACGCAGCGGACTGCATGCAGCAGCCGTTTCCGAGCGATGCGGCTCCGCTGGGAACGAAGCCCGCGGAGGATTGCCTTTACATGAATGTGTGGCGGCCCGAGGCGCAGGCGACGGGCAAGCTGCCGGTGATGGTGTGGATCTATGGCGGCGGATTTGTGAACGGCGGCAGCTCGCCGGCCGTGTATGACGGATCACAGTTTGCGAAGAAGGGCGTGGTGTTTGTCAGCTTCAACTACCGGCTGGGGCGCTTTGGCTTCTTTGCGCATCCGTCGTTGACAAAGGTAGATGCAGACGGGATGCTGGGCAACTACGGCTTCATGGATCAGATTGCCGCGCTCCAGTGGGTGAAGCGCAACATCGAGGCCTTTGGCGGCGATCCGGCCAATGTGACGATCTTTGGCGAATCGGCAGGTGGATTCTCGGTGCACATGCTGCTGAATGCGCCGATGGCCGAAGGGTTGTTTGCGAAGGCGATTGTTGAATCGGGCGGTGGACGGACGAATCTGGGTGGTCCGCGATTTGTGTCGGTGCAACTGCCGGGCGGACCGGCGCCTGCTGAGACGTGCGGGCTGGCCTTTGCGAAGAGTGTGGGGATTGAAGGGACGGATGCCGCGGCGCTGGAGGCGCTGCGCAAGCTGCCTGCGGAGACGGTGCGCGGCGACCTGAACATGGCGACGATGAATACGCCGTTGTATTGCGGGCCGATGCTGGACGGGAAGATTCTTCTGGCTGATCCGCAGACGAGTTACCTGGCGGGGGCGGGTGCGCGGGTTCCGGTAATGGTAGGAGCCAACAGCGCGGACATCGGATTCATGATGGGCAATAGCATCGATGCGCTCTTTGCGCCGTTTGGAATTTATCGCAACCAGGCAGAGGCGGCGTATGACGTGACGGCGGCAAGCGACGTGAAGACGGTGCGCGCGGAGCTTGCGGAAGATCGATTTATGGTGGAGCCGGCGCGGTTTGTGGCGCGCGTGCTGGCGTCACGCGGGCAGCCGGTGTATGAGTACCGCTTCTCGTATGTGGCGGAGTCGATGCGCAAGGAGTGGCCGGGCGCGCCCCATGCGACGGAGATTCCGTTTGTGTTTGACACGGTGCAGGCGCGGTATGGAAAAGACCTGGCGGCTGCGGACGAGTCGACGGCGCGAGCTGCGCTGAACTACTGGGCAAACTTCGCGAAGACGGGCAATCCCGGGGGCTCGGGAGACGCAGCGTGGCCCGCATACAGTGCGGCGTCAGATGAGCTGATGAACTTTACCGAGGCGGGTCCGAAGGCGATGGCCGACCCGTGGAAGAGCCGGCTGGATGTGACGGCCGAGGCTGTGAGCAGCATGGGAGCGAGCGGGCGCTGAAGTTGACGAGTCACGCGGCGGTGCAGAAGCGCGCCGCCGCAAGGACGCGCGAACGGGGCGAAGACTACTGTCTTCTTTGCAGTTCGCGCTTGAGCAGCGTTTCCAATCCTGCCTTGATTTCAGCATATTCGGCTGCGGAGATTTTTCCAGTCAGCTTGTCGCTTTCGATGGCGAAGAGCTCGTCTTTGATGGTGTTGAGCAGCGGACTGGCAGCGGCGGCACGCGCAGGAGGGGCCGAGGGAAGAACGGCGACTCGTTGCGAGGGTGCGTGAATTGGGGCCGCTGGTGTGTCGATTGAGTCGGCGGCGGCGAGGGACGCATCCGCGGACCGCTTGCGCAGGAAAAATGTCGCGGCTGTGACGAGGATGAGAGCAAACGCCGAGAGGATCCACCACTTGTAACGCGAGAGCGGGTCTGGCGTATTGATGGGAGCGCCGATGCCGCCGCCGGGCGCTGTCGAAGAGGGGGCGTCGGACGCGGAGGGCTGTCCCATGGCGCCGGCGGGCGCTGTGTTCGGCATCTGGCCCTCACCCGAGATGGTGAACCGAATGGATTGGCCGGGCTTTGCATTGCGCGTGACGTATGTCTGGACGCGGGGATCTTCCTGCGTGGACTGGAAGCTGGCGCCCTCGGGATTTGAGAATTGCATGCCGCTGACAACGTAGACGACGAGATGATCGGCGGGCATGAGCAACGGCGGAGCGAAGGTGGCGCGGCCGGAGTAGGGAAGATGATAGTCGACTTCGAAGAGCGTTTCCTTCTCGCCCTGGTCGGGTTGGATGGGGACGTTGAAGGCGTAGTGGCCGGGCTGGGAAAGCGGCACGAGCTGCGTGTTGGTCCCAAGTCCGCCGGGGCGTGTGGCTGAAGCGCCATCGAGTTCGGCGTTGGGCGGAAGGGCAATCTCAAAAGTCTTGTCGCTGAACTGCGCGCGCGGGGGAAGGCTGGTGTTGTGAATGAGAAAGCGCTCATGCACACGCAGGGTGCTGCCGCCCGCTTCAAAGAGGAACATGTTTGCGTCAATGCCGACGCCGGGAACCGATGCGGCAGTGTCGTACACGGTGACGTCACCGGATGCGCCGCCCTGTGGCGCGGCGATGAAGTACGTAGCGCCCTGGTGCGTGACGCGAATGAGATAGGGGCCGACTCCGGGGCCGTCGATGGAATAATGGCCGGCGCTGTTGGTGGAGGCGGTGGCCACGTCGGACATGCCCGCCTGCACATCCACGAGTGCAACAGTGTCGCCGGAAGAGGGGCGGCTGGTCGTCTTGTTGGTGACCGTTCCGGTGAAGGTAGCGGCCGATGCGGGAAGAGCGAGCACGGCGAACGCGAGAGAGAGCAGAGCGGGGATGAAGCGGGTCTTGCGCATGAACGACATCTCCTGTCAGCGGGTCGAGAGTTGTGCAGATTCTTCGTGGCGCGGCGGCGCGGCGGTGTCGCCGAACTGAATGCCGCAGGCCTTGAGAAAGTCGCTCGGCGGAGTGCCACCGGCGAAGATCCAGACCATATCGTTGGGCAGCTCCATGAGCTGGTTCTCGACCTCGATTGCGACGCTGCCGAAGCGGAACTCAACGGGGTTGGAGTTGAAGAGGACTTTGACTTTTCCGTTGGCGACGGACTCGGCGATGCGTTTGGCGTTGCGGTCTTTGAGGCGGCTGAATTCGCCGCGGCGATACGAGACCGTCACCGTGTTGCCCTTCTGATGGGCGAGGCCCATGGCGGCTTCGACGGCGCTGTCACCGCCGCCGACGACGAGGACATGCTGATTGGTGTAGTGGTCGGCCTCAATGAGGCGGTAGAGGACGTGGGGCATGTCTTCGCCTTTGGCACCGAGCTTGCGCGGCGTGCCCGCGCGGCCGAGGGCAAGGACGACCGCCTTGGCGATGTAGGTCTCCTTGGGCGTGCGGACCGTGAAGAGGCCGTCGGGTTGCTTCTGCACGGATTCGACGCCTTCCCCGGTGTGAATATTCAGGTCGGCGCGCTGCATCACCTTTTCCCAGAAAGCGAGAAGGTCTTCTTTTGAGAGAGTCGTCTTGTTGAACCGGCCGTGGAGAGGAAACTCGATGGGGCTGGTCATGACAAGTTTCTGGCGCGGATATTTGGAGACGGTTCCTCCAACGGATTCGCGCTCGAGTGTGAGGGCGCGCAGACCATTTTGCGCGGCGCGCAGGGATGCGCTGATGCCCGCGGGGCCCGCGCCGACGATGATGATGTCCCATGCGCTCTGCGGCTGCGAGGACTGCTCCTTGAGGCGCGCGGTGATGGTGTCTACGCAGTCGCGGCCCTGGTTGACGGCATTCTTGATGAGCGCAAGTCCGCCGAGCTCGCCAACGATAAAGAGGTTGGGCACGCTGGTTTCGTACTCCGGGCTGAGGATGGGCATATCCGCGCCGGAGCTGGGCTTGGCCATGACCATGGTGATTGCGCCGACGGGACACTCTTCCGCGCACAGGCCGTGGCCGATGCACTTGTGACCATTGATGATGGTTGCCTTGCCGTCGATGAGGGCGAGGACGTCGCCCTCGGGACAGACGGAGACGCAACCGCCGCAGCCGATGCAGGCATCGAGGGAGACGCGGGGATGCTGCGCGCGGGGGCCTTCGGAAAAAAGCGCTCCGCGTTCTTTGGTGGCTTTGGCTTTTGACTCTTTCTGTTTGTGCGCCAGCCAGTAGCGCAAGAGAAAAAAGCCAAGCACCGAACCGGCGATGAGCCAGGTGAAGAGAGTATCCATGCGCTAGTGAACCCCGAGACTTCCAAAGCCGAGTCCCATCACAACAATGATATGGAGGATGGCGAGCACGGCAAAGGCATAACTGAAAGGCCTGTGGATGACGTGCCAGAGATGGAAGACGCGCTGGGTGCGATCGAGAAAGAGGATGCGCCGCGAGAGCGACGCCTTCTGGCGGACGATGCGGACGATGCGCTCGATCTCTTCGATGCTGGTGGAGAAAAGGCCGCCGACGGAGCGGATGACCACGACGCGCTGGGCGGGCGCCCGCCGGAGGCGTGCGATGCGGAGAGGCATGGTCAGATCGAGGAGCATCAACTCCGAGAGGGCCTGGACGGTGCAGATGTGACGGATGTGATCGGCGGAGGGCATGCGGAGAGCGCGTTCGATCTGGGCGGCGGAGAAGACGGATTGTCCGACGAGGGCCTGGGCAAGGGCCTGCTCGTTCTGGTGCAGGTCAGAGAACGAAAGCGCGGCGGCGCTGAGGGAGCGCGGAATCTGCGCGTAGAGATAGCGGCCGATGATGCCGCTGAGTGCGACGGCGAGCATGATCCAGAAGGCGACCCCTGCGATTCCCTGGAACTTGAAGGAAGCATGGAAGGCGATGAGGATGGGCGCGGTGACGCCGGCGATGACGTGAAAGTCCATCCAGTGACGGGCGGTGCCGATGCGCCCCAGCCAGGGGATGACTTTGCGAAGGGCGTAGAGAAAGATGATGAAGAAAAGAACAGTGCCGAGGATTCCGAGCTTGAGGCCGATGGCGCCGCTGGGGCGCAGCAGCGCGTGCTTGTCGGAGTACGGGCGCTGATCGAGCGGGAGGATGTAATAGCTGGCGCCGTAGATGGCAAGAGAAGTGACGAGCAGGCAGGAAGCTGCCGCGGCGAGGAAGACGCGGATTCTGTGGCCGCGCTCCTTCAGGGCGGCGGGGCTGGGCTTTGGAGCGGAAGCAACCTGGGGAGTGGAGATGGACAGACTCATTGTTTTGGTTTGGCCTCTTGAGTTGGAGGGTTGGAGCCGGTGTGATCCGCAGAGGAATCATCGGCCGTGTGCACGCGGACGTTGGGATCCTGTTCGACTTCGGTGGAGAAGCTCTTATATCCGTCGAAGGTGTGGGTATTGCGCCAGTGTTGACGCGACGTGGTGACATCGACGACGGCCTGATGCGGCAGGAACATGGAGTTCTCTGCGCCGGGGATGACGTGCGGCGCGTAATCGACGCGGATGTCGAGGGCCCTGAGACCAACATCGCTCATGTCGTGCTGCAGGCTGGCTTCAACCTGGACCACCTGGCGCGAATCTTCGTCGAGCCACGCGGTGCCTTCGAGGTCGAGCGGGAATTCTCTGCCACGGAGGGCGAGGGCAGCGGGCGTGCGGCGGCCCTGAATGTGTGCGAAGTGGATGGGAACAGCAGCTCTGCCGTTGATGAGAACCGGCGCGCCGGTAGTGAAGTCAAAGCCGTCGCGGTAATAGGGATGAAAGACCAGAAGGATGGTGGCGACGCCGTTGGTGACGAGCATGGGCGCGGCGACAATTTTGTGGCGCGAGGAATCGGCGTCGACTCTGGACTCGTTCAACTGAAAAGAATCCGCTGTGCCGCTCATCATGATGAGGTAATCGAACTTCTGACGTTCCGAGGTGGTGACGTGGCCATTCGTGCCGAGCTTCTCCTGGAGCACGGTCTCAGTGCAGTGCAAGTCGGCGAGGCGCGCGAGGTAATCGCTGATCTGATTCTGAGCGAGGGTGATGGCCTGCGCGGGGCTTTCCGGCGGGGCCGGCAGTGCGGGCCGCGCCGCCAGGAAGAGAAGCGGCAGAGCAATCGTGCGCAGGCTAAGGATGGACCGCATGCGAGGCCCTCCGGGTTGCCGCCCTGTTGTCAAATCGATAGCCAAGAGTGGTGGTCCACTGGTTGTAGTTCATGGAGCCGCCGCGCTGCGCGGTGTACATGCTTTCAACGAAGAGGCGCGCGCCAAGATCGCTGTCGACCATGAGGTTGACGAATTTCGATGAGCTTGTTGCCGCGATGGGCGAGTTGTAGGCATACTTGCCGGCCTGCAGGTTGAGGCGGATGTGTTCCTGCAGATCGCGTGAAAGAGTCAGCGTGGAGTAGGTGCCGGAGGCGAAGGCGCTGTCGAACTGGGAGTACCGGGCGTCGAGCTGGAGGCCCGTGTTGGCGATGTGCGAGATGGTCGCGCCGAAGAGCTTGTTCAGGGAGTTCTTGGGATCAGTGGAGTCATTGCTCTGGCCGAGACTGAAGTAGCCGGTGATGTGCCGCGGGAACTCGATGCGCGCGCCTCCGTTGAGGCCCTGGTAGAGATAGGTGTCGAGGAGGCCGGTGCCGACGAGGGTGGGGTCGTAGGTGGGCACGTCGCGGAAGTAGGTATCGGTGAGGTCGACGACGACGTGCGAGGTGACCTCGACGCGCATGGAGAGCAGGCTCTGGCCGAGGCCTGTCGGAAGAGCCGGAGAGCCGGGGTTGGCGGTGGGCCTGTCCACCTGCATCGAGTGATAAATCGAGAAGAGCCGCTTGTAGGAGAAATCATTCTCAGTGAAGGCGAAGGGCCGGTCGATGGTCCACTTGAGCATTTCGACGCCGACGCCCGCCGTGCTTGAAAAGCGGAGGTGGTCATAGCTGCCGCCGTGGGCGTTGTAGAAGAGGCCGCCGATGCGGCGGTCAGGATTGTAGTCCCATGCGGCCGGATCGGGCGTGGAGCCGGCGAAGAGTCCGACAACAGAGTGCGTAGCGATACCGCGGGCGAGATATGCGCCGTCGATGACTTCAAGACTGTTTGCCCAGGGAAGGTAGAGTCGGCCGATGCCCGCCATCCAGGGTGAGTCTGGATTGATGTAGCTGAGACTCATGAGGTAGGTGCGATTGATGGTGTCCTGGAGCGTGGCCTGCGCGAGGGCGGAGTTGGTCTGGAACTGACCGCGCCAGTAGCCATTGAGATTCCAGTGGGTGCCGAACATGCGGGTGAAGTCGGCGCGGAAGACCATGCCGTATTCATTCGACGTGGACGGAGTCTGGCCGAGCTGCTGGATGCTGCTGACGTCAAATCCGATGCGTCCGCGCATCTGGTTGACCTCGGGCAGCGGCGGGCGGGGCTCCTCTTCTCGGGCCTCTTCGTCAAGCGGATCGCCCTGGGTGAAGCTGATGACCATGGGGTACTGGCGCGTATTGCCGAGGGTATCACGCTGCACGATCTTGTCGACTTCGGCATCGGGGAGAGCAACGACGTCGTCGGTGGAGACCTCGCGCGCGGAGGCCTTGATGGCGCAGACGGCGGAAGTGGACGCGACGGAGATGACGGACAGCCGGGCGACGATGCCGGGCTCAAGCGCATGATTGCGGGGGTCGCCCTCCGGCAGCGTGGGGTTCTGCTTGAGGATGAGCTGCGTGTCTTCAGTCAAGCCCGCGTCGCGTCCGCCGTCGATGTAGACATTCGACCCGTTGATGTAACGGATATGAAAGGTGGAACGAATGGGGGCCTGGGCGGAGGACTGCTCCGCGGCGGGCTTGGCAGGTGGTTGCGCGGGAGTTTGAGCAGCCTGCTGCGTGGGCGCCTGTGCGGATTGCTGTGCTGGCTTGGACTGAGCGTCGACGCATCCAGCGGATGCACAGGCAAGGAGCAGGAATGATATGAGCTTCCGATGCAACCCTAACCTCCTCCGCCGCTCTTGTGGCAGGCATAGCAGTTGACGCTGTTGTAGACGTAGCCTGAAACTCCGCTGTGCTTGGGGTTGGTGGCGGCGGCGGTGTGACAGCCGGTGCACTGGAAGACGGAATAATCCGACGAATTTGTATGGCAGGTGGCGCAGACGCCGTTGGCGTTGCCGTGGTTGAGCGGGAAGAAGGTGTGATAGCTGGCCGGCAGGGTAGCGGGGAGCCACGCGGTGGTGGTATGGCAGGTGGTGCAGGTGGTCGGCCATCCGGCGGTGACGTGGTTGGGATTGGTGGTGCCGGTGAAGTCTGCCTTGTGGCAGGAATAGCAATCAGTCGGAGCGCCGGCAAAGACGTTATTGATGTGGCAGAGATTGCAGGCGACGGTGGTGTGTGCGCCGGTGAGCGGGAAGGGCGTGTTGTTGTGGTTGAAGGTGGCGCCCGACCACGAGGTAGTGGTGTGGCAAGTGTTGCAGGTGGTGGGGAACCCCGCGGCGGCATGGGCGGGGTCGGTGGTGCCGTTCCAGTCTGTCTGGTGGCAGCCGTAGCAGGTTGTGGGCAGGGTTGTGTAGTTGTTATTGGTATGGCACTGGGCGCAGGCCAGCGTAGTATGTGCGCCGGTGAGCGGGAATGCGGTGTTGTTGTGGTTGAAGGAAGAGGGGCTCCAGCCGCTGGTGGTGTGGCAGATGGAGCAGTCAGTCGGGAAGCCGGAAGAGACGTGGTTGGGGTTGGTGGTGCCGTTGAAATCCGCCTGATGGCAAGAGTAGCAGGCGGTGGGAGTGGCTGTGTAGTTGTTGTTGGTGTGGCACTGAACGCACGTGAGCGTGGCGTGAACACCGGTGAGCGGATAGTTGGCGTAGGCGGCGTGATTGAAGTTGACGGTCGTCCAGTTGGATGTGTTGTGGCAGGTGTCGCAGGTGGTGGGGAATCCCGCTGCGGCATGAGCCGGGTTGGCGGTGCCGTTCCAGTTTGTCTGGTGACAGCCGAAGCAGGTGGTGGGCAGAGTTGTGTAGTTGTTATTGGTGTGGCACTGGACGCAGGCCAGCGTGGCGTGTGCGCCGATCAGCGGAAAGACTGCGTTGTGATTGAAGCTGGATGAGGTCCAGTTGGAGGTGGTGTGGCAGAGGGTGCAGTTGGTGGGGAAGCCAGCAGCGACGTGCGGTGGATTATTCGTGCCGGTGTAGTCGGCCTGGTGGCACCCGTAGCAGGTTGTGGGCAGGGACGTGTAGTTGTTGTTGGTGTGGCATTGCGCGCAGGGCAGGGTGGTGTGGGCGCCGGTGAGCGGAAACGCAGTGTTGTTGTGATTGAAGGTGGAGCCGGTCCACGCTGCGGTGTTGTGGCAGAGGGTGCAGTCGGTGGGGAAGCCTGCGGAGACGTGCGGCGGATTATTGGTGCCGCTGTAGTCGGCCTGATGGCAGCCGTAGCAACTGGTGGGTAGCGAGGTGAAGTTGTTGTTGGTGTGGCATTGGTTGCACGACAGGGCGATGTGCGCTCCGGTGAGCGGGAAGCTGGTGGTGTTGTGGTTGAATGTTGCCGGGTTCCAGCCGCTAGTGGTGTGGCACTGCGAGCAATCCGTAGGGAAGCCAGCTGCGACGTGATTGGGATTTGTGGCGGCAGTGAAGTCCTGCTTGTGGCAGGCGTAGCAGGCAGTTGGAGTGGCCGTGTAGTTGTTGTTGGTGTGGCATTGCGCGCAGGTCAACGCGGCATGCATGCCGGTAAGGGGATAGTTGGCGTAGAGCGTGTGATCAAACGTGGCGTTGAGCCAGTTGGTGGTGGTGTGGCAGGTGCCGCAGTCATGCGGGAGATTGATCTGGACGTGAGGCGGGTTGACGGTGGCGATGAAATCCTTTTGGTGGCACGCGAAGCAGGTGGCCGGCGTTCCCTTGAAGACGTTGTTGACGTGGCAAGCCGTGCAGGGCAGAGTGAGATGGCTGCCGGTGAGGGCGTAGCCGGTCATCTTGAGGTGGTCAAACCTTGCGTTGAACCAGGTGTCCATGGTGTGGCAGGTTTCACACGAGGTGGAGAAGCCGGCCGCTGCGTGGTCGAGGACCGGAGTCTTGAAGTCCTGCTGATGGCAGGAGTAGCAGGCGGTGGAGAGGCCGACGAACTGGCCGGCGGCGGCGTTCTTGTGGCAGTCTGCGCACTGCAGCAGCGCATGCGCGCCCACGAGCGGGAAGCGGTTCTGGTGATCCTGAATCTGGGTGGTGGAGACCTGCCAGCCATTGACGGTGTGGCATTTTTCGCAGTTTGCGCCGAACTGGCGGTTATGGATGTCGGCGTGGCAATCGGCGCACTGCGTGCTCACCTTGCTGAAGACGAGGCTGGTGTGGCACCGGGTGCAGTCAACCTTCTGGTGCATGCCGCGGAGCGGATAACCGGTGTGATCGTGATTGAACTCCGGATGGGAGCGGATTGGCTTCCAGCTGGTGTAGGTATGGCAATCCTGACAGGCAAGAGAGATGGGGCCGTGCGGGTTGGTTACCTTGGCCTGTGGCCCACCGACAGAAGGATGTGCGGAGTCAGGCTGCTGGGGTGCCGCGCCCGCAAAGAGGGGCAGAATCCCAACTAAGAGAGCGATGAGCCAGCGCTGTCGTGCCATTCCTTGCTCCGCGTTGCTCCATGCCTTGCGACCGCATCCATCCGCAGGAATGCGGCAAGTTGCCTGTTTGCACGGAACGCCTCTTCATCCACGAGAACGTAGCCGTGCGCTTTCTCTGCGTCGCCCGCATGGGGAATCCAGCGCACACACCGCGGGATTGGGCCCTGCAGATGAAACGCAAACCGCGACAACGCAAATCAATCAGGGGGAGTATGGTTACCGCCCGCAGCAAAGAAGGAACTTTTGCTCACTGGCGTGGATGCTCTATTCGGCAAAAATTGGTGTAGTTTTTCCGAGGCAACGAACTTTCAAAATAAACAGCGCGAACCCGATGAAGATTAAGTATGTGTGAGTAGGATCACACTGGAAATAGAGTACACCAGCCTTCGGAGCAAATTGATGAAAAATCAGAGATACGTATAAATCCGCCGATGACGAAATGTTCATTTTCGACCAGGTCAAACGGCTGGATGCTGCTGCGGAATGGTGGACCCGTGGCAGGCCTCGCAGTTTTTCGGCGTCGGCTTGTAGAACAAAACCATGGTTCCCTGAGCGAGGCGGTGGTTTGTGTGGCAGGAGGCGCAGGGGACATTTTCATGTCCGCCTTTCAGGGGGAAACCAGTCTGTTCGTGATCGAAGAGCGAGGGGCGCCACTTGTTCGTGTTGTGGCAGGACTCGCATTGACTGGCCTTTGCGCCGAACTGATCGGAGTGCGGGTTTTCATGACAATCGCCGCAATGGACGGGGGTTTTCGTGAACTCGACGTGCAGCATGGTCCGCTCCAGATTGGGTGGCCGGTGGCAGGCAGAACACTCGGTAGCGCGATGCGAGCCAGTGAGCGGAAAGCTTGTTGCGTCATGATCGAATTTCGATAATTCATTCCACGACGTTGTGGAATGGCAGGCAAGGCAACCGAGCGGTTTACCTGCATGGTCCTGTGCCGCCATGCGCTGGGCGAATTGACCATGATGGATGTCTTCATGGCAGGAGGTGCAGGCGAGAGCAGCGAAATGAAAGGGTATTACCTTCGTACTTTCGAGCGGTTTGTGACATTCGTTGCAGGGAACGGCGAGATGGCCTCCGGTGAGCGGGAAGCGGGTGGTCTGATGCTGATCGATGGTGTAGTTGGATGTCTTGAAGGTCGCGCCCTGATGGCAGCGCTCGCAGCGATTGAGCCATGGGGCCGCAGCGAACTGGCCCTGGTGCACATCCTCGTGGCAGTCCGTGCAGCGCGCAAAATTCAACTGGAAGCGGGTGTTTTTGCCGGCGGGCGCGTGGCAACCGGAGCAGGGCACATTTTGATGCGGGAAGACGATGGGGAAGCGAGTCTTCGCATGCTGCGCGACTGTGAAGGTTGATGGACTCCAGCCCTGAACCGTGTGGCAGCTCTCGCATTTGCCGCCATCCGGGCGATGGGTGAATTGGCCGTTGTGCGGATCGGGCTGGTGACAATCGGAGCATTGCGCGTGCGGCATGGGGGCCTTGAAGTCGCCGGAGCGATGACAGTCGAGGCAGGCGACTTCAAGGTGTTTGCCGAGCAGGGGGAAGCCGGTCTTTGAGTGGTCAAACTTCGAGGCAAAGTCCGATTTCTTCCACGTGGAAGTGGTGTGGCAGGTGTCGCAGGTCTGAGTGAATTCGCCTTTGTGCGGGTCGCGGTGGCAATCGGCGCAGTACTGGAACTTGATGCCTTCATAGCGAGGCTGGCCGTCCGGGCCATTGGTGTGGCAGTCCTGGCAGCGGACGTAGCGATGCTCGCCGGTGAGCGGGAAGCGCGTGGTGGAGTGATCGAACGATTTTGCGTCGAAGCTCGCAGCCTTCCAGTCGGTGGTGGAGTGACAGCGCGCGCAATTTGCTCCGAAGCGCCCCTGGTGCTTGTCCTCATGGCAGTCGACGCACGAGGTGGAGAGGCCCATCCATGTGCGGTTGAGATCTTTGCTGGCCAGCAGGGTGCGGGCTGAGGCCGGGATGTGCGCCGCGGTGTGACAGGCGCGGCAGGCGACCTGAGCATGATGGCCATCGAGCGTAAAGCCCGTCTTTGAGTGATCGAATCCCTGCGGGGTGGGATTCCAGCGGATCATCTGAAAGTCTGCGCCGTTGTGATCGGAGTGGCATTTGACGCAGGCCGCGCCCTGTTCACTGGAGCGTGGAAAGGTGGCGTGGAGTCCCTTGTTCTGCTGGAGTTCTGTTGCTATCTCGCGATGGCAGTCAACGCAGCGGAACTGCGGTGAGTGAGTGGAGATGGCGTGGCAACGGACGCAGTTTGTGTCTCCGTTGAGGCTCTGGTGTGCGCGGGCAAGGGGGCCGGGGGAGATCTGCGCATGCAGGATGCCAGGCACGAGCAGCAGGAGCAAGATTGCGAGGCGAAGCCGGATGTGTGGCGAGTAAGAGAGCAGAGCAGCAGTAAGGCCGCCGGCAATTGAAGTCTGGGTCAAATTGCGAGTGTTGCCAACTTGCATCCGATCA